>CAIYQH010000101.1 GCA_903928285.1 uncultured Bacteroidales bacterium | reverse complement strand
GGGATAGAAGCCCCGATTCCGGTTTACATGAAATGGTTAACTGGTTGTTGCCCGTTCAAGCCGTTTGAGGATCGAGAAGATGAACACGGCAGATAAAATCGTCAAGCCAACCAGCAGCATAAAGAATTGCCACAGCTGCCATTTATCCCAGAAGGGGCCGATAAATCCTGCCATCAGGTTGCCGATAGCCGTGGCGCCGAACCAGCCACCCTGGGCAAGTCCTTTGAATTGGGGAGGTGTCACTTTTGACACAAAAGAGATGCCAATCGGGCTGAGGAAGAGCTCCGCAATGGTGAGGGTAAAATAGGTTCCGATCAGCCAGTAGGGTGAACGCAGGGTATCCGAAACGCCTCCTTTGACAGCCAGTTCAGCAGGACTCATCAGCCCTTGCGAGGCCAGCACCATGACCAGGAACCCAGCTGCGGTGATCAGCATGCCGATCCCGATTTTCTTGGGGGAGGAGGGCTCTTTACCATGTTTCTGCAGGTAAGCGAAGAAGCCGAGGATTACCGGCGTGATAAAAACAATGAAGATCGGGTTGAATTGCTGAAAGATCTCGGGGGAGATTTTGTTGCCTTCGGGCTGCAGCATGCGGATGGTGAAAAATGCCACGATAATGGAACCCAGTGCTACGAAACCGCCAATGAATTTCATCCTGGTTGAATTGCCTTTCCCCAGTAATAAAACGAGACCCAGGATACCGATCAGTAAAGGCAGGAAGGTCGCCAGGTTAAAGATAACGGCCGATCCCTGTGAAACCGATGAAACGGTATAGTCACGGGCAAAAATGGTCAGGGTGAAGCCATTCTGGTGGAAGGCCATCCAGAAGAACATCACCACAACGAACACCAGGCCCAGGGCAACCAGCCGGTCTTTCGTCTGTTTCGGGGTCAGTTCAATGAGGTTGGGCGAATGGGAGGCCTTTTGTTGTTTATGGGTTACATCGGCCGATTTGTAATATTTCCTGAACCCGATGAAAATCACCAGCGAAGCAACCATACTCAGGGCAGCCACGGCAAAGCCGGCATTGTAGGCCTGGCTGATGCTGGCAATGTACTGGGTGCAGAATTCATGCAGGTCGGTATACCTTCCGGCAGCCTGGGTATGGGCAAACTGTTCCAACTGGGCGGTATTTTCAAGAGTTTTGTTTAAAAATTTATGCGCAAGGTCGGGAATCGCCGAATCGTAGGTAAATCCGCTCCTGCCGAGGATGAAGTTCCTCATGCCGCCGGCAGCGCTCGGGGCGAAAAAGGCGCCGATGTTGATCCCCATGTAGAACAGGCTGAATGCCGAATCCCTGAGTTTGCTGTATTTTGCATCGTCATACATGTTCCCGACGAGGGCCTGCAGATTTCCCTTGAAAAGCCCGGTTCCCAGCGATATGACACCCAGCGCTACATAGATGAACGTTTCGCCTGTGCCAGGCCAGGCCAGCAGGGCGTATCCCGAAAACATGACAATGATCCCGAGCAGGATCGTCTTGCCGTATCCCAGCACATTGTCGGCAATGATTCCGCCGAGCAGTGGCAGAAAATAGATGCCAAACAGGAAAAAGCCATAAACATGGCCGGTCTGGGTGGTTGACCAGCCAAACTTCGATTGCAGATACAATACGAAAATCGCCAGCATGGTGTAATAACCGAAGCGTTCGCCCATGTTGGCAAAAAATGCCACATAGAGCCCTTTTGGATGTCCTTTAAACATGATAGGTAGGTTGTTCGTGAATAATCGATGGATTGTAGCGAAGTGTATTGCAAAAATAAACAAATTTGGATACCATTCATGGCCGGATACCCGAACAGCTTGCATTAGATTTCTTAGAAAACCTGGATAAAAGTGATAATCCCGTAAACTGGCTGATATTTTTTCGTCCTTTTGTAATATTAAAAGTCAAACATCGTCTCATGTAGCGTATGGACCTCATGGAATTTCAAAATACGGTATATCCTCTTCAGCATAAGCTTTTCCGCTTTGCCAAACGGTTCCTGGATCAAACAGAGGAGGCGGAGGATCTTGTGCAGGAGGTCTTTATCAGGCTATGGAACCGGCGTGACAAACTGGATGAATACCGCAGCGTGGAGGCACTGGCCATGATCACAACGAAAAACCTTTGTCTCGACAAGCTGAAAGCCCGGAAATTCCCTATTGAAAACATGGATAACCATCGCCTTTTCATCGAGAATATTCCGCAGGATAATCCTGCCGATTTTTCCGACCTCATCCAGGGAATTCATCTGGCGATAAAAACACTTCCCGAGCAACAGCAAATGATCATGCATCTCAGGGATATTGAAGGGTATGAATTCGAAGAAATTGCAGAGGTTCTGGAAATGCACGAAAATGCCATCCGCGTTGCCTTGTCCCGCGCGCGTAAGCGTGTCCGTGAATTGCTGACAAAAACAAATGTATATGAATACCAGAGAAATTGAAGGTTTGCTCGCAAAATTTTACGAAGGTGAAACCAGTCTGCAGGAGGAAAAAACGCTCCGTGAATATTTCAGGAGCAGAGAGGTTCCTGACCATCTGAAATCACACCAGCCCCTGTTTGCCTTTTTAGCTGATGAACGGAAGCAATCCATAACCGATCCTGATTTTGAACAAAGGATTTCTGAAAAACTGAAAGGTGCAACCCCGGCCGGTCTGCCTGTAATCCTGACTCCTCACCGGAGAAAGGTCTTCTATTATACAGCCATTGCCGCCGCCATGCTGTTGTTAATAGGCGTATCCCTTCAATACCAGTTTGAATTTTTAAAGATGAACAAACCCCGCCATAGTAACCTGGGACAGGAGCTTGCCTACCACAATGCCAGTGAGGCACTGCTGATCTTATCCTCAAATTTCAATACCGGATTGAAACAGGTATCCCGTTTAAGTATGGTGGATAAAGCGATGAAAAACGTGCAGCTTTTTAATAAGTTCTATCAATATCAACCCATTAATATTAATCCGGACCTCAAACAAACCACGTCCGATAAAACCAAATAACCATGAAAAAAATGATGTTCAGCCTGGTTTGCATGGCATGCCTGGCATTTCCGCTCCTTGTGAATGCGCAAAGTCCGATTGACAAAGTATTTGATAAATATTCCAGCCAGGATGGTTTTACTACTGTCAATATAACCAAAGAGTTGTTCCAGATGCTGATGCAGATGGGAAAAGGTGAAGTAAAAGATACCAGCGGCGTGGAGATGAAAAAAATGATGGAACAACTTACCGGTTTAAAGGTGCTTACCTTTTCGTTTGATTCCACAAAACTGGTCAAAGCTGTTGCGGTTTACAATGAATTTGCCGCGGCTTTCCCGGCAAGTGCCTACAAGGAACTGATCACCATAAACGAAGGCCGGCAAAATATTAAATTCATGACCAAACAGGATGGCAGTGGCAAGATCACCGAAATGGTAATGCTGATGAAGGATAAAACCGAAGTTGCTGTGCTGAGCCTGACCGGTAATATTGACCTGTCGACAGTGTCAAAACTTTCAAAAGGGATGAATATCCATGGCATGGAGGGGCTGGGAAAGATGAGAATGCATCAGAAATAAACTGCTTGGTTTTACCTGTGAAATGTGGAAGGCTATCTCACCATCATGAGGTGGTCTTTCACATTTTTAACAACATTTGAGCAGTAAATTCTCCCCGGACATTACCTTTTGTCATATCCAGGCCGGTACCAACCTCATTGCGGTCAATATAGCGCGTTATCCCGCCCCTTAGCCAGATATCCACGTGTTTGCCGATTCCGAATTTAAGTACCATACAACTCCTGATTCCCCGGCCCTCCATGCCTGGGACTGAATAACCGTAAAGCACATCAGGTTCGCAGGTGTAAATCCTTTCTGCATAATCCCGTATATCAAACAAGGCAAACCTGAAATTAATATTTGTCAGCCACTTCCTGAGATTTAGCTGCATATCCTGGCATACCAGGTACCCGCATGTACCGCTAACGTCGGAACCCGGGCTCTCCTTCGTTTCGATTTGGGTCTTCATGCTCAACGATTCCGGCAGGGTCCAGGCGATGCTGAAACGATAACTCTCTGTTTTCTGGGGGATCAGCCTGTGTATGATCATCCCTGTCACAGTTGATTCGTTGATCCGGCTGTTTTTCTGATAGTATCTGAAACTGATTGTTACATTGCCGGGTGCCAGCCATGTGATGATGGCCCCAAAATCCTGCCCCTGAGTGGGGTTGTCAGCCCTGTATTTTAGCCAGGGGAATGAAAAGAGATCGCAATATCCCGAAAGGGTTACCCTTGGAATAAGGTCGGCTGAAATGGCTGTGTAAATGCCCTTTTCATTTGCATTCATTCCGTTCTGACCAAATGCATTTCCAAGAAGGTTCTGGAAGGCAGGCTGGTAGTTCCGGTATACAACTGTGAGAGTGACAGCCGGATCCGGCGTGACACATACGCCGGCAATCATAGCCATTCCAGCATTTCTGCTTCTGCTGACCTCGCCTGAAAGATAAATCCTGCGATATCTTACCTGGTAGTCAAACCCTGCGTTGGTGTTTTCCCTTCCCCTGAAACTGTATAGATTATAGGGAAAGGTTTGCGGCTCAAGGGATGCCGATAGGTGAAACCAGGTTGCCGTAACGCCGAACTTCATACCAAACTGCTGGCTTGGGGAGAGGGTAATGTTGAAATTCCCTCCGCAGATCAGCTCCTTCGCCACATTCCTTTTTGCAAGCTCAGAAGCGGAGCGGTGGTAACCGGTAGTGACAAATGAGGTGATCTGCTGCACCTGTTTTGACAGACTGTCGGCTGCGGGGTAGTTGGCATCCACAGGGTGATAGGAGACAAACCCGCTGAACTCAGCACGTTTGATCTTCAGCGCTATGGCAAAACCTTTGAGATAACTACCTTCGCTCATTCCCAGGCTTGGCCTGATTCCTGTTGCCAGGGGCAGGTTCGCCGACAAACCCGGAACAGAAAAAAGCGACAATCCCGATCCGAAGGTGAGTCCCTGGCCGAAGGAGGCCCTGAAATTTCCGAAAGTCAGAGACTTTAAAATCCCGATGTTTGACAGGTTCAGGTATATGGAATAAAAATCCATTCCATTGGGTTGGCCACCGCGGAAAAACTGTTCGCCGGGATCCTTTTCTCCTGCAATCCCGATCCTGATCTTGTCATACCAGTTAAAGGTGTATCGAAAATAGTAATGTTGCGGACTACCCTTGTAAAATGCATCCGGTCTGGCTTTTTTGGCGGAATCTCCCTGCAGAAATCCTAAGGATGAAGGAAAGCTTTGACCGACGCGCAGCAGGAGATCGTTATGACCTTTAAGTGCCAGGTTTTTCAGCGTAACCGGTGGCGAATGGGCTGGCGGAGAAATGGAGATATAGGGTTTTATGGCCTGGATTACAAGGCTGTCGAACCCATGAATGGAGGAAAGTTCATACACCGACAGGATCTCCCCGTAATTCCTGATAAAGTCAAACAGATCCCTCCGCTGCCCGGGTGTGAGAAAGGGGATCGCAGCCAGGTCATCTTCCTCCCTGACACAGTTTAGCTTTACCGGGTGACCGATCAAGTATTCAAGATCTTCGGTCAGGTCATTTAAATCGTGTTCTGGTTCAAGCGTTTCAGCCGTTTTCCCGATCTGATCCTCGATATTTTCAACCTGTCCCATTGCTGCAAAAGAGACCATAAGCAACGCAGTCAATGATACTGCTTTATGAATCATGGAAATCATTGTTTGTCGTCTTTAGGTTTGGTCCTTTAAAATAGAGTTGTCATTGGGTTTTAGATTTCATTGCATCCCGGTAATTGTAAATTAATACCCGGTGACTTCAGAAGGAGTAAGCAACGGAAGCTGAAGGGCTGAATCCAAGCGCCTGGTGGTAACTTGAAGCCATGTCAATCGTCAGTTTGCCATATTCCAGACCAAAACCAAAACTGAACGAGGCAGGATTGGTTGACAGACCGATCCTCACATACATGGTTTTTGCAACGTGATACTCCGCCCCGGCTCTGAGTCGTAATTTTTGTGCAAGCTCCTTTTCCGCTTCTGCTGCAACCATGAGTGTTTCCGAAGGGCAGTAAGACAGGCCTGCACAAAGGGCTGAGGGTAACAGTTCTTCGGGATAGCGGGTGACTTTAACGGGGATTGGGTTCAAAACCTGGATGCCGATTGTCAGGCGGTGATCGGCGCGGTATTGCATCCCGATTTCACATGAGAGCAGGTTTTTATTACCATAGTCATCTGAGAGGTGAATCCTGAGGTAATCCAACTGTACTCCGGCAGCAACATGTTTCCCGAATTTTCTCCCGCCTTGACACATTCATGAACTCTTTGTTCAAAGGGTTTCACTTTGTCATTGTTACCGAAGATATGATTCAGGACTTGTTTCATGTCTTTTTTGGAGCATATGCTCTGTTTTTTTTCTCT
>CAIYQH010000100.1 GCA_903928285.1 uncultured Bacteroidales bacterium | reverse complement strand
GGGTTGACAAATTCGTACTGGATATTCTTGCTATAGACCCTGAATTCATCCAGCATCTCCCTGGTTTCGTTTGACAGCCGCTGGAAGCCCGAAGGCAGGTCGCCTGAAAGATAAACCTTGAAAAACACCACATCATCCAGCTTTTTCAGCAGGGTTTTTGTCGCAGGGGCAAGGGAGTAGCGCCGCTCGGCGGTGAGGTCAACCCGGGTAAAAATAAAGGAGGCAATGATGTTTACCAGTACTATGATCGCCAGACCCAGGAATAGACCGGTAATATTTCCGCGTTTGATATTTTTCTTTTTGTCTGCCATACGATCCGTTACCATTTTCTGCTTTCCAACGACAATTTTGTAAGAAGGACAAACAGACCAGTGACACTCAGAAAATAGATCAGGTCACGGCTGTCGATCACCCCCCGGCTCATGGAGGAATAATGGGCATTGAGTCCAAGCGATTGAATGATCAGCCCCGTTTTTCCCGACACGATGAAGTTGTAGATAAACTCAAAACCCATGTACAGGAAAAAACAGATGAACACAGCAATGATAAAGGAAACGATTTGGTTATCGGTAAGCGAGGAGGCGAAAATTCCGATGGAGACAAAGCTGGCGCCCAGGAACAACAAGCCAAGGTAGGAGCCCCAGATGCTGCCAGAGTCGAGGTTGCCGACCGGAAGCCCCAGCAGATAAACAGAGCCATAATATACGAGTGTCGGCAGCAGCGAAATGATGACCAGTACAATCCCGGCAAAGTATTTTGCCATGATAACCTGCAGATCGGTAAGGGGTTGTGTCATCAGCAGCTCCAGTGTCCCGCTTTTCTTTTCATCGGCAAATGACCGCATGGTGATGGCAGGGATCAGGAAAAGGAAGACAAAGGGCGCCAGTATGAAGAGCCCGTCGAGACTGGCAAAACCAAAATCGAGAATATTGAATTCAAGCGGGAAAACCCAGAGGAAAAGCCCGGTCATCAGCAGGAAAACAATCATAACGATGTACCCGATGAGTGAGTTCAGGAACCCGTTGATCTCTTTCTTAAAAAGGGTGAACATGTGCACATTGGTTAAGGGCGTGCAAAATTAGCAATTTTCAGCCATCAAAATGCACCCGGACGAAGATTTTAAGGTGTCTGCCGCGAAATATAGACCGAATAATCGACCAGTTTCGGCGAGTATGACTCCTTCAGCAAATGGGATGAAATCAGGAAGTCGGCGGTTGACCGGTTACAGGCGGTCGGGATGTTATAGACCACCGTAATTCTCAATAATGCTTTAACATCCACATCGTGCGGCTGGGGCTGCATGGGATCCCAGAAAAAGATGAGCAGGTCGATCATCCCTTCCGAAATCAGCGCTCCCAGTTGCTGGTCACCGCCCAGTGGCCCCGATTTCAGCTTGACGATGTCAAAGGTGATCTTCTCATCCTCCTCGAGTTTGTTGAGGATCGTCTCTTCTACCAGTTTGCCGGTGGTGCCGGTGCAGATGAGGTGATGGCCCAGCAGGGTTTTGTAATTGAACTCAACCCATTCCACAAGGTCTTTCTTGCGGTTGTCGTGTGCAACAAGGGCAATGTGTTTCGATTTTTCCATAATTTTTTGTGTTATTGTAATTCAACAAGCACCAGCTGATCCATCTTCAGCCCCAGCAAACTGCTTGCTTTGCTCTGACAAATGGCAATTTCGAGGTAACCGCTGGTAGAGAAAAGGGCCAGCATCTCACCCGGGTTTACATCCTTGTACGATTTACTGATGTTGGAGATCCTGTAATTCGGCGATCGGAAGGTGATGACGAATTTGCGGTTTTTTACAATGGAGGTGAAAAGCTTTTCGGTAATGTTGACAAAAACATTTTCATAATTGTCGATATAGATGACCTTCCCCCTGATCAGGTCATCCTGAATGACCGGTTTGAAGGCCATCCGCTGGATGATCCCTGACTTGGGATGTCCCAGTGCCTCGATAGGTTTTCCGCTGGCAACATGGCAGGCAACCTTCACAAAAACATCCCTGGAGGGAAAGGTAAAGTAATCGGAATCCTGTATTATATCAAGCTCAATGATACGGTCAGGCTTTTCATCAAACAGCAGTGAAAAAATACCGTTGTCGGCCCCGATGAAATAATGACCGTGATAATGAACCAGCGTGTGCGGCGTGTCGGTGGCGGCTTCCGAATTGATGGCAATAATATGGATGGTCCCTTCGGGAAAACTGCTGTAAAAATTACGAATGATGAATGCCGCCTGGTTCAGGTCAAAGGCCGGGATCTGATGCGAGATATCTACAATCCGGGCATCGGGCAATTGTCGCAGGATAGCACCTTTAACTGACCCGACATAATGATCTTTAAGTCCCCAGTCGCTTGTGAGCGTAATGATTGCCATAGAATAATTCGTACTTTTGCGTATTCAAAGGTACAACTATTTCATGAGTGAGAAGATAATCAACATTGAATCCGTTCATCCGCTTGACATTTTTGGCGCGAATGACCAAAACCTGGATGTGGTCCGTAACCTGTTCCCGAAGTTAAAGATTGTCTCCCGCGACAATTATGTAAAAGCTTATGGCGATGAAAACGACCTGCTTGATTTTGAGGAGAAATTCAGGATGCTGGTCCTTTATTTTGAGAAATTCGGAAGACTGCTAAAAAGCGATATCCCGGTGATCATGGGTTCCGAATCCAACGGTTCTGTAATGGAGGCTGAAGGAAATGCCGATGTTTTGGTTCATGGAAAGAACGGGCTGCTGATCAGGGCCCGCACGGCAAATCAACGGAAACTCGTTGAAAGCAGCCAAAAAAACGACCTCCTGTTTGCCATCGGACCTGCAGGGACAGGCAAAACTTACACCGCCGTGGCGCTTGCAGTACGCGCTTTGAAAAACAAGGAGATCCAGCGGATTATCCTGACCCGGCCGGCCGTGGAGGCGGGCGAAAACCTGGGCTTCCTGCCCGGTGATCTGAAAGAAAAGCTAGACCCTTACATGCAGCCGCTTTACGATGCCCTCGGCGATATGCTCCCAACCCAGAAACTGCTCCAGTATATCGAGGAACGGATCATTGAGATCGCTCCGCTTGCCTTTATGCGCGGGCGCACCCTCAACAACGCCTTTGCCATTCTCGACGAAGCACAGAATACCACCCCCAACCAGCTCAAGATGTTCCTGACCCGGATGGGAGCCTCCTCCAAATTTATCGTCACAGGAGATATCACCCAGATCGACCTGCCGAAAAACCAGGTGAGCGGACTCGTTCATTCCCAAACCATCCTGAATAATATTCCCGGCATCGATTTCGTTTACCTTGACAAGTCAGATATAATCCGGCACAAACTGGTAAGCCGGATTATTTCAGCCTACAGCAATGAATAAAGTATGTTCCTTATATTTGTAAAAATATCCAGCCAATGCAAAACGTAATTCTGAAAACTGCTTTCTCGCTTCCCGGACAAAAAAGCCTGTATAAAGGTAAGGTCCGCGATGTGTATAACATTGAAAATCAATACCTGGTCATGGTTGCCAGCGACCGGATTTCGGCATTTGATGTTGTCCTGCCCAAAGGAATCCCCTATAAGGGCCAGGTATTGAACCAGATCGCTGCCAAATTCCTGGATGCCACGGTAGATATTTGTCCCAACTGGAAGATCGCCACTCCCGATCCCAATGTTACGATCGGGCGGTTTTGCAATATTTACCCCATCGAGATGATCATCCGCGGGTACCTTACCGGCAGTTCCTGGAGAACCTATCAGCAGGGCGCCCGTGAGATCTGCGGAGTGCCCGTTCCCGACGGGATGAAGGAGCATCAGCGGTTTCCAAAGCCGATCATCACGCCAACCACCAAGGCAGCCGAAGGCCATGATATGGATATTACTGAAGAGGAACTGCTTGCCGGCGGTGTCATTCCCCGCAATGAATATGAACTGATCAAACAGTACACATATGCCCTTTTTAAGCGCGGAACGGAAATCGCCGCCCAGAAGGGACTTATCCTGGTGGATACCAAATACGAATTCGGAAAAGGCAGCGACGGCACGATTTACCTGTGCGATGAGATTCACACCCCCGATTCCTCGCGCTATTTTTACCTCGAAGGATATGAGGAACGGCAGGCCGCCGGAATCCAGCAGCGCCAGCTTTCAAAGGAGTTTGTGCGAGAATGGCTCATGGCCAATGGATTTATGGGCAAGGAGGGACAGCAGGTCCCTGAAATGAGCGACGCCTGGATCAGGGAGATCTCCGATCGTTATATCGAACTCTATGAAGGAATTACCGGCGACAAGTTTGTCAGGGCTGAAAACGTCGATATCCTGGCAAGAATTGAATCCAATATCCTGCGTTTTCTAAGAACAGTATAGCCGGGAAACCATGATTCCATTCAGCCCTCCCCGGATTGACCAGAAGATTGTCGATGAGGTAATTGACACCCTCTATTCGGGTTGGATTACCACGGGCCCAAAGACGAAAAAATTCGAAAAACTGCTCACTGCTTACGGGGGTCATCAG
>CAIYQH010000099.1 GCA_903928285.1 uncultured Bacteroidales bacterium | reverse complement strand
GAAATTGTGATGAACTGAGTTCTGACGGCTCGCAGAACCATTAGCATTCTCAGGAAAACAGGACTACTTTACCAGGCACGATAACAATTTCTCATCCCCGATATATGCCTCGAGTTTGTCGCCGATCTTAACTGGTCCGACCCCCGCCGGCGTACCTGTGAAAATATAATCACCGGTTCGGAGGGTCATAAAATCTGAGATATAGGAAATAATGTCATCAAAGGGATAGATCATAAGTCCGGAATTGCCCCGCTGCACGGTATTCCCGTTAAGGTCGAGGTGGAAGCTGATATCGGCAGTGTCTTTTAACCGGCCGACAGGGATAAAGGCGCCGACCGGCGCTGATTGGTCAAAACCCTTGGCAAGCGCCCAGGGCAGCCCTTTCTGTTTAGCTGAATCCTGGAGGTCGCGGGCAGTCATATCCAGACCGATCCCGATTTCATCATAATAGGTATGCGCAAAACGCTTCTGGATCCTTTTTCCCACTTTGCAGATCTTCAGCACCAGTTCCACCTCATAGTGGATCTCTGTTGAAAAGGATGGATAATAAAAGGGCCTGTTGCGGATAAGCAGCGCCGTGTCAGGCTTCAGGAAAAAAACAGGCGACGACGGAATGGCGTTGTTGAGCTCTTTGATATGATCCACATAGTTGCGCCCGATGCAGAAAATTTTCATACCCTGAAAAATCTATGGTCAGAATAAATCTAATTTAACCGATTCATTGTTGAAGCCCCTGAGTTTCAACATGGTCAGTACTTTCTTCGTGGAGAGCGGGAATTCACCCTTCATCATCCAGTCGTAATAGGATGGCTCATCCTTCAGTACTTTGGCAACAGGTTTCCCCTTGTGTTTCCCGAAATTGAAGACCTCCACATTTTTATCATTATACACGATATGACCGATCAGGTCGACGTTCTTCATGCCGAACGAAAATTCGCTGAGGGCCTTCATATCGTTGACAACCGGGATGCTGACCTTGCCGTTCCGGTCCTTGAAGGGTACCGCTGCATAACGGTCGAGCTGGGCTTTCAGGATCTCGTAGGTGGCAATGGTGTCGGCTTCGGCGCTGTGAGCGTTGATCAGATCCTTCTCACAATAGAATTTGTAAGCGGCACTCAGGTTGCGCGGTTCCATTTTATGGAAAATGTTCTGCACATCCACAAACCGCCTGCCTTTCAGGTCAAAGTCAACATCGGCCCTGAGAAATTCTTCAACCAGCAGGGGGATGTCGAAATGGTTTGAATTGAAACCCGCCAGGTCGCAGTTGTCGAGGAAGGCGGCCAGTTCACGGGCCACCTGTTTGAAGGTGGGACAGTCCTTCACATCCTCATCCGTGATCCCGAGGATTGCTGTAACCTCAGGAGGAATAGGCATCTCGGGATTAATCCTCAGGGTTCGTGTCTGCGTGCAGCCGTCCACCTGCTCGCGCAGGATGCAGATTTCAACGATCCGGTCGGTTGCAACCCTGATCCCGGTGGTTTCAAGATCGAAAAAGGCAATCGGTTTGGTCAGGCTAAGTTCCATCAAATGGGTTGGTTTGTATCGAAATTTTCAAGATGGTACACCAGTCTGTTGAGGAATTGTCCTCCCAGCGCTCCATCGATTATGCGGTGATCATAGGTTACCGACATCATCATTACCGGGCGGATGGCCATGATGTCGCCCTCCGGGGTTTCAATGACGACCACCCGTTTTTTGATGGCCCCTACGGCAACAATGGCCGTTTGCGGCTGGTTTATGATTGGAGTGCCCATCAGGGTTCCGAAGGAACCCAGGTTGGTAAGTGAAATTGTGCCACCCGAAATTTCGTCGGGAACCAGTTTCCCGATCCGTGCGCGTTCGGCAAGATCGTTGACCGATTTTACAATGCCAAGCAGGCTTTTTTCATGGGCGCTCCTGACAACCGGAACGATCAGGTTAAAGTTGGGCAGGGCAACAGCCATCCCGATATTGACATTTTTATGAATGACCACCTTGGTGCCGTCAACCGAAACATTGATCATCGGGAAATCCCTGACACTTTTTGCAATGGCTTCAATGAAAATGGGTGTGAAGGTGAGTTTTTCCTTTTCACGTTTAAGAAACCCATCCTTGTTTTTATCGCGCCACAGCACCACTTTCGACATGTCAACTTCCTGGAAAGAGGTGACATGCGCCGAGGTTTGCACCGATTTTATCATGTGGTTGGCGATGAGCTGCCTGATGCGGTCCATCTCCACAATGCGATCCTCGCCGGGAACGATCTGCTGAACAGTCTGGGAGGCAATAACCGGGGCTGCGGCCCTGATGGCTGCCGCCTCGGCGACCACGGGAATGATGCCCAGTTTCCGGTGTTTAAGGTAATCGAGCAGGTCCTGCTTTGTAAGCCGGTCATCTTTACCGGTTCCGGAAATACCATCTAATTCGGTAAAGGAAATATTTTCCTGCAGGGCAATACTGCGCACCAGGGGCGAATAGAAGCGCGTACCAGTGGAGCCGCTGGGTTCCTGTTGGTCCGGGTCGGTTCCCGAAGTGGCGACCTTTACGTGACCATCATGGATGATCACAGGTTCCTTAATTACTTGCTGTGTTTCCGGAACTTCAGCACTGGCAGCCGGTGCAGCGATTGAGGCTGACTCCCCGGCAATCTCGACCATGGCAAAAACGGCCCCCACGGCTACAGGCTCTCCTTCCTGAAATATTTTTTTGGTAAGTTTCCCTGTTACGGGGGATACGATTTCAGAATCAACTTTATCCGTGGCGATCTCAACAAGGGGTTCATCCTCAAGGATCAACTCGCCTTCATTCTTTAACCAGCGGGTGATGGTTGCCTCGATTACACTTTCGCCAAGTTTTGGTATAACTACCTCGTAATTTGACATATACAAATGGCTTTTAAATTCATAGCAAAGGTACGCTTTTTCTTATTTTGAAACATTCAAAATAAAAATAAGTTTTACCGCCTGCCTAACTGTCTGAAACCTTTCAGGATAATGTTTAAATCGTTGGTGAGTTTGTAATCGCGGGCATACAGGAGGTCAAGGCGGATGGTTGTTTCCTCCGGCAGATTCTTGTTTTTAAAGGCGTCGAGGGGGTTCAGTACTCCCGGTTTTATTTCGGGAAGCCTGTGCGATTCGGGCAGTGTATGCTGGGAAAACCCCACCCACGATTTTCCTGTAAGCAGCACGGTAAATATATTCCTGAGCAAACCGACCGGGTTCTTCACCAGTAACATTGCAACCGGATAAACCCCTAACAAGGTAAAGGCAACCAGAAGGTCGAGCAGCCGTTTGTTTCTCCGGTTTGATTTCTTGGTGATGGCGTTGATATCGATCACATAAAGGTCGCCGGAGGTGTTGATCGAATTGCTGCCAATAATGGATAGACTTTCAGGGGGAGCGATCTTGTAATCAACCTGTTCATGTTTCAGTTCCGACATCTTGTCGATAATCACCTGCGCCGGAACATCTTTAGCACAAAAGATAACCTCGTTTATCTTGTGGATGGTGATAATCTCCTTGATTTGCCCGAGGTGGCCGATAAAACCGTTTGAATTGTTGCTGTGCTTGTGATAGCTGACCAGCCCCGTGAAGGTGGGGTTCATCCCGGTCTTTTGCAGCAGGTCGGCAACCCGTTCGGCTTCATCCTTTTCGCCGATGATGACGAATCGTTTGTTTTTTTCGGAGTTAAGTTTAAAGCCGTTGATATTCAGGAAATGGAGGATATACCGTAAACCCAGCATGATCAGGGTTCCCCAGGTGGCGCCGAGGATGATGAGGGCACGTGAAAAACGGTAGTGTTCATTCAACAGGGAATAGAGGACAAGGATGATGATGGGTCCCATGGCCATTCCCTGGATGACCTTTCGAAGCTTTACCGGCTTGTCATATCCGCCGCTAAGATAGATGCACAGAAGCCAGATCGTCAGGTAGACCGGGACGGCAACGAGGATGAAGGCTTCGGGATAATGGCCTCCGTCGGGGAAGATAAAATGTTTTTCCCAGTAACCCTTGATGATAAATATGCCGGCAAAGATCAGCAGGGCATCCATCATCGGAAGGAAGATCCTGTTGAAGAACCTGATCAGGATGGAGATAAAGGCCCTGAAATAGATGGCAATGTTGATCATGACCGAGAAGGCGCGGGCG
>CAIYQH010000098.1 GCA_903928285.1 uncultured Bacteroidales bacterium | reverse complement strand
TCATCAACGGCACCATCGGGGATCATGGCATGGCGGTCATGAATGCCCGCGAAGATTTTCATTTCAAATCGCCGGTCATCTCCGATTGCGCCTCATTGAACCACATGTTACGGGCTGTTCTTGATGCATCGGGAGGTGTGAAATTTATGCGCGACCCGACACGGGGCGGGGTTGCCACTGTTCTCAATGAACTCGCGGTTAAAATAAACCTTGGCATTGCACTTAACGAGGAAGACATACCGGTTAGCAACGGTGTTAAAGCCATGTGCGAAATCCTTGGGTTTGACCCACTCCACATCGCAAATGAAGGGAAAGTATTGATCGTATGCGGTGAACAAGACAGTCATATTATCATGGAAACCCTGAAAAAAAATCAGTTGGGGAGGCAAAGCGTCATAATCGGCAAGGTAGTTGACGATCATCGCGGGAAGGTGGTCCTTAAAACCGAAACCGGCGGCCGGCGGCTGGTCGACATTCTCACGGGAGATCCTTTACCCCGAATCTGCTAACCTGAACTTGTCATGCACGAACTCTCGCTTGCCATGGAGGTGATAAGCCTTGCCTCAAAGGAGGCCGGTAAAAAGAACCTGTCGGTCATCAGCGAAATCCTGATCGAGGTCGGCGAACTTAGCGGTGTGGAGGCGGATGCATTCCAATGGGGACTGGAGATGCTGGCAAAGGATTCTATCCTTGCAATTGCGGAAATCAAGATAAACCGCATCCACGGGAGAGGCAGATGCTCCTCCTGCAACATCGAATTTGGGATGAACACCAGGCTTGCTATGTGCCCTGAATGTCACGGTTTTCCCTCTGTGATCGCGGCCGGGGAGGAGTTCAGGGTTGTGTCGCTGCTGGCGGAGTAGTTTAATTCAACCAAAAAATTAACCTGAAAAAAAACAGACTATGTGCGATACCTGCGGATGCGGAAATCCTGATGAGTTTAAAATCCACGACCATAACCACGCGCATGATGATGACCATCATGAACATACCCACGACCATGACCATCATGGACATTCCCATGATCACGATCATCACGGGAATAACCATACGCACACCCACAATCATTCCACAAAGCAGGTGATCAGCCTCAACATGGATATTCTCTCGGAGAACAATCGGCTTGCCGAACGCAATAGGGGCTGGTTTGAAGGTAAAAAGGTGCTTGCCCTCAACATGGTGAGTTCGCCGGGTTCGGGAAAAACCACCATTCTTGAGAAAACAATACAATCGCTGGTTGCCACACATAAGATTTTTGTCATCGAAGGAGACCAGCAAACAACCAGGGATGCCGACCGCATTGAAAAATCAGGGGCCCCAGCCATCCAGATCAACACCGGTTCGGGATGTCATCTTGATGCAAAGATGATCCATCTTGCCCTGAAAAAGCTGGATGTGACGGACCGTTCGATCCTCTTCATTGAAAACGTCGGAAACCTTGTCTGCCCCGCCATGTTTGACCTGGGAGAACAGAAGAGGGTGGTGGTGATCAGCAGCACGGAAGGGGATGATAAGCCGATGAAATATCCCTACATGTTCCAGACCTCCAACCTCTGCATCATCAACAAGACAGACCTGCTGCCCTATGTTGATTTTAGTGTGGAGACAGCCATGAATTACGCACGGCAACTGAATCCGGAGCTGGAATTTATCCTGATGTCGGCCAGGTCGGGAGATGGAATGACGGAATGGTTTGACTGGCTGACCAGCCAGTTATAAAAAAATCAGGAAAAATATCAAGCAGCTTCTATCAGCCCCTTAATGCAGGCTATAGCTTCCGGGATGGCCTGTTCCACCTCCGGAGAAAGATCCATGCCCATATCCTGGAAATCCTTAACCGAGATCGCCACAAGGTGTAACATCGGCATATTCCCCAGCAGGATGGCTGAATCAATCAGGTCTTTGAGCCCGATTTCGTGAGCGCTCAGCTGTTTGGGAAAGTCCTTCGCATATTTAGGGTGTATTACCCTGACATGACCTGCAGGGAAGTCGTCAAGCGAGGCATCAACGACAATGATTGTTTTATAGGACTGGATAAAGCCAAGAAGGTGAAATCCACCGGTGCCGCCATCCATCAGGTCGGCGCCGGTGAATCCCTCCTTTTCGAGCCGTGAAACCACGTGTATCCCGACTCCTTCATCATTCATTAATATGTTTCCGATCCCGAGAACCAGGATATTGTTTGGCAGAGATGACAAGATTTTCAGTTCTGGTGTAGATTAACCTTTCGGACAGTCTTCAGTTTTGTTTTCATGCCGTTCAATGACATCCTCTTCAATAAATTTCCAGCCACCGATCATGGAGGATGTTACGCCACGACGTTCAATGTAATCGTGGTAAAACACCAGGTAGATATGAATAAGGGCAAACAGTATAAAGCCCCACATCAGCAGGTGATGAATTTGCCTCACATTCATATCTCCCCCCAGGAACGGAACGATCCAGGCGAACATCTTGGGCAGGAAGGCGCTGCTCATGGCAGCATACATACCGAACCCTGTCAGACACTGGAGCAGGAAAATCAGGAAGGTGATGAAATAGACCAGACTGGCGAGTGAATTGTGACCGATTGAGTCAATCCGTTTGTTGGTGATCTGCAATACATCGACTTTGATTACATCCAGGATCTCTTTCCACTGGCAGCGTTTCAGCGGGATAAAATTATACCACCGCGAAAACTCGTTGCCGGCAAATCCCCAGTATATCCTGAAGATGAAGTTGAAGAAGAAGAGAAAGGCGGTCACAAAATGTACGAACCGGATGGTACCGAACCAGAAGTTGAAATAGGCTTCGGTGCCTTTCATAAAGGCGGGCGGGTTACCGATCAGATAACCGGTAATACAGAGCGTGGTAATACACAGTGCATTGATCCAATGGTAGATGCGCACTGGCATTTCCCAAACATGCACTTCACGTAAAGGGATGGTTCCGCTTCTCATGGCTAATAGGTTTTCATGTCATGAATCGTAGTGCCATTTTCATCATAAAGATGGACGGCACAGGCCAAACAGGGATCGAAGGAATGGATGGTCCTGAGCACCTCTAGCGGAACCTTCGGATCTGCAACAGGAGTTCCGATCAGCGATTCTTCATAGGCAGACCGTTGGCCCTGTGGATCACGCGGGGAGGCATTCCAGGTAGTGGGAACGACCAACTGGTAGTTGGCAATTTTCTGATCCTCGATGACGATGAAATGTGACAAAGCGCCGCGGGGAGCTTCGACCATTCCAATTCCCTTAGCATGCTTTGGCCAGGAGGCGGGTTCCCATTTTTCATTATTCTGGGTACGGGTATCTCCGTTTTTAATATTGGCAAGCAGTTGCTGGTAGAATTCAAGGGCCCAGCCGCAGGTCAGCTTGGTTTCAAGTCCGCGGGCAGCGGTACGACCCAGGGTGGAGAAGAGAGCGGTAACAGGCACATCGAGCGCTTTCAGGGCGCCATCAATGACCTCCTTATAATCGGCACGACCAGAGGCGTAACCCACGAGCATACGCGACAGCGGACCCACTTCCATCGGGTGTCCTTTCCAACGCGGCGTTTTCACCCAGCTGTATTTCTGTGTAAAGTCGAGGTGTTCATAGGGTGGTTTTGGACCATTATAATTAAATTTGGTCTCGCCCTCCCAGGGGTGTAATCCTGTTTTATCCCCTTTCGAATACTCATACCAGGAGTTGTTGACAAATTCCTGAATCTGCTGGGGATCGTCGGCTTTTACCTCATGGATTTTACTCAGGTCACGGCCCAGGATGGCGCCACGCGGCATTTTGAAGCTTTCAGGGTTGTTATAGCCGTTGGTTGGGAAGTCGCCGAAGGCAAGGTAGTTGGAAAGTCCGCCCCCGATGGCGCCCCAATCGCTTTTATAAAATCCGGCGATGGCAATTAAATCAGGGATATAGACCTGGTCGACAAAGGTTTTTGCATCTTCGAACAATTTCCCGACAAAGGCTAGCCGTTCGGCATTAACCGCATTGGCTTCCTCAATGTTGATGGAGCAGGGCACTCCGCCAACCAGGTAGTTGGGATGTGGGTTTTTCCCGCCAAAGACGGTATGAACCTTCACAAGTTCCTTCTGCCATTCCAGCGCTTCCAGATAATGGGCAACGGCAATGAGGTTGACTTCAGGAGGTAGTTTATAAGCTTTATGCCCCCAGTAACCATTGGCAAAAATGCCTAACTGGCCGCTCTCCACAAAGGATTTAAACTTTTTCTGGATATCGGTGAAATACCCGACAGAACTTTTAGGCCAGGAGGAGATACTCTGTGCGATTTTTGAGGCTTCCGCAGGATTTGCCTTAAGGGCTGAAACCACGTCCACCCAGTCAAGCGCATGGAGCTGGTAAAAATGAACAACGTGATCCTGGATATACAGTGCATTGGCCATCAGGTTCCGGATAAGTTCGGCATTGGGCGGCACGGAAATGTTCAGGGCATTTTCAACAGTCCTGACAGAGGTCAGTGAATGTGTAGAGGTACACACGCCGCAAACACGGCCGACAAAGGCCCAGGCATCACGCGGATCGCGCCCCTTTAAAATGGTCTCGATACCGCGAACCATGGTGCCGGCGCTGTATGCATCGGTGATTTTACCATCCTTAACTTCAATTTCAACCCGCAGGTGACCTTCGATACGGGTAATGGGATCTATAACGATTCTTTCTGCCATGGCTATTATTCTTTCGTGGTTTGAACATTGGAACCTTGTTCAGGCTCATTGACTATCTCTTTATGCTTGCGGATATTCGTAACAATGGCATGCCCGGCAATACCGGCGGCAGTGGCAATTCCAAGGCCGACACCGATTTTATCTGCCGTTGTTTCAATACCAAATCCAGCAACACCAGGCAGGTGCTGGTAGAAGGGTCCGTTGTCCCAGAATCCTGCTTCAGAACAGCCGATGCAGGGATGTCCCGACTGGATCGGATAACTCACACTGTCGTTCCATTTGATAATTCCGCAGGAATTGTAGGTGACAGGGCCTTTGCATCCCATTTTATACAGACAGTATCCTCTTTTGGCACCTTCATCATCGAATGACTCAACAAATAAGCCGGCATCGAAATTGGCCCTGCGGTAGCAGGTATCGTGCACGCGGCGGGAATAAAATGCCTTAGGTCTGTTCAAGCCATCAAGCTGGGGAATGCGGTCAAACGTAAGCAGGTGGACAACAACACCAGCCATCACATCGGCGATTGGCGGACAACCCTGGACGTTGATGACCGGTTTGCCGCTGATCACCTTGTGTACCGGTTTTGCCCCTGTTGGATTCGGGCTGGCAGCCTGGACGCAACCGGCGGAGGCACAGTTACCCCACGCAACAACGGCTTTGCAATCTTTAACAGCCTCTCGCAGTATCTGGAGTGCACTGCGCCCTCCGATACAGCAATAAGCCTCATTTTCGGTGGGGATGGAGCCCTCCACCATAACAATGTACTCGCCAGGGTATTTTTTCATCACGGCTTTGTATGCATCTTCAGCCTGAACCCCTGATGCTGCCATCAATGTTTCCTGGTAGTCGAGTGAAATCTTATCCAGCACGATATTGGCAACGATCGGATGGGACGCCCGTATAAACGACTCGCTGCAGCAGGTGCATTCCTGAAAATGGAACCAGATTACCGGCAACCTCGGCTTGGATTGCAATGCTTTTGCGATTTGTCCAACACCAGTGGCTTCCAGTCCAAGAAAAGCTGCCATTGTGGTGCAGAATTTCAGAAAATCCCGCCGGGAAACACCATTCCCTCGGACTTCCTCATAAAAAGTTGGTTTTTGATTCTCCATAACGCTTTTGGTTTAAAAGATTACATTGAAATGTAAATTTATATCATATTCATCATATGTCAATAGGCATATAGTAATTTAAAGACATTCTAAATAAATGGTAATGAAATGCTTTTATACCGGAACAATGTATGAGCAGGAAAGAAAAAAAATGAAATTGGACGAGCAGAATTTCTAAGTGAAAAGTGAAGAATTTCAATCCGGGAAATTGGAAATTGACCGTTTTGATCCGCTATTTTTTTCTGCCATCGAACGGACACGTATCGTGATAGTCTTATATTAAATAAGTATAATACTTATATAAAATAAGTATTATACTTATTGTCCTGAATGATAAATAATTATCAAAAAAAAAAGAAGTCATAGTACATTTTATGTCATTT
>CAIYQH010000097.1 GCA_903928285.1 uncultured Bacteroidales bacterium | reverse complement strand
GGCAAGAAATGGCAAATGCGAAATCTGAAATGCGAAATCTGAAATGCGAAATCTGAAATGCGAAATACCACCCCCTTGAATGACAGGGTGAAGGTTTGCTGGGAACAGCAAGAAAATCATTCCTGTTAAATAATTAACAAATCTCTGAATTTTCCGGCTGGACATCACCATAATAAGGGTTTTATTTTGTACTTTTGCGGCTTCAAATTTTTTCATTAACCTAAACAATGTCAAATATGGCAAAGCAAGCTAAAGAAAACAAGTACGTCTATTATTTTGGAGGTAAAAAGGCTGAAGGACAGGCTGATATGAAAAACCTGCTGGGTGGCAAGGGCGCCAACCTCGCGGAGATGGTCAACATCGGGCTCCCTGTTCCTGCCGGTTTTACGATTACCACAGAAGTTTGTACTTACTACCAGCAAAACAAAAAATCCTACCCTAAAGAATTAAAGAAACAGTTGGCCGAGAGTTTGAAAGCCACTGAGAAAGAGATGGGCGCCATCTTTGGCGACAAGAACAATCCGTTGCTCGTTTCCGTTCGCTCCGGCGCGCGCGCTTCGATGCCCGGGATGATGGAAACCGTGCTGAATGTCGGTTTGAACGATATCACCCGTGAAGGTTTTATCAAGAAGACCAGGAATCCCCGTTTTGTATATGACTCACAGCGCCGCCTGATCCAGATGTATTCGGACGTGGTGATGGAGAAAGCCGCCGGCATCGAGCCCAAAGAGGGACAGGGCGTTCGCGTTCAGCTCGAGAAGGAGCTTCACAAGATGAAGGAAAAAAGAGGCGCCAAAAGCGATACCGACCTGACGGCCGACGATCTGAAGGCGCTGATCGATATTTACAAGAAGAAGGTGAAGGAGGTTCTCGGCGTTGCATTTCCTGAAGACCCGATGGAACAGCTTTGGGGAGCCGTTGGCGCCGTATTCCAGAGCTGGAATGGCAAACGCGCCATCTCCTACCGTCGTTTCGAAGGCATTCCCGATGAATGGGGAACGGCCGTCACCGTGCAGTCGATGGTATTCGGCAACATGGGCGACACCTCCGCAACCGGCGTGGCCTTTACCCGCAACCCTGCCACCGGCGAGAACTATTTCTATGGCGAATGGTTAGCCAATGCCCAGGGCGAAGATGTGGTAGCCGGTATCCGTACCCCGAACCCCATCAACGAAATCGGCAAGAACGAGCACACCATCAACCTGCAGTCGCTGGAAACAGCCATGCCGAAGGTTTACAAGGATCTTCACAAGATCGAGCGTTCGCTCGAAAAGCATTACCGCAACATGCTCGACATCGAGTTCACCATCCAGGATGGCAAGCTTTACATGCTCCAGTGCCGCGTTGGAAAGCGCAATGGTCCTGCCGCCGTAAAGATGGCTGTTGACATGTTCAACGAAAAGCTGATCACCAAAGAGGAGGCTGTTTCACGTGTCGAACCCGGCCAGTTGGATGAACTGCTTCACCCGATCCTCGACCCCAAGGCCGAAAAGATCACCAAGCCGATGGCAAAAGGTCTTCCTGCAGGTCCAGGCGGATCGACAGGCCAGATCATCTTCAACTCCGAAGATGCCGTTGCCTGGGCAAAACAGGGTAAAACCGTGATCCTCGTCCGCGAGGAGACCAACCCCGAAGATATCGAAGGCATGCGCGCCGCACAGGCGATCCTGACCGCCCGCGGCGGGATGACCAGTCACGCAGCCCTCGTTGCCCGCGGCTGGGGCAAATGCTGCATCGTCGGCGCCGGTGGCCTCAAGATCGAAGCCTCCACCAAGACGATGACCATTGGCGATATCGTGCTGCACGAAGGCGACTTTATCTCGCTGAACGGCTCCAAGGGTTATATCTACAACGGACAGCTGCCGATGATCAAGGCTGCCGAAGAGAATCCCGATTTCCAGGCCTTTATGAGCCTCTGCGACGGCGTTCGCACCATGAAGATCCGCACCAATGCCGATACGCCCGATGACGCTGCAAAAGCGCGCGCCTTCGGAGCTGAGGGTATCGGACTGTTCCGCACCGAGCATATGTTTTACGGCAAAAACGCCGAGAAACCCCTCTTCCTCCTGCGCAAGATGATCGCCTCTAAAACCTCGGATGAGCGCCGCAAAGCGCTGAATGAACTCTATCCTTTTGTAAAGGAAGATATCAAACAGACCCTGGCTGCCATGGACGGATTCCCCGTTACCATCCGTACCCTCGACCCCCCCCTGCACGAGTTTATCCCGAACAACGAGGAGAGCCGCAAGAAGATCGCCGACAGCCTGAAGATCAGCATGGAAGAGTTCAACCGCCGTGCCGACGCGCTGCATGAAACCAACCCGATGATGGGTCACCGTGGCGTCCGTCTGGGCATCACCTATCCCGAGATCACCGAGATGCAGGTTCGCGCCATCTTTGAAGCTACCGCCGAATTGCTCCAGGACAAGAAAAAGATTTTCCCTGAGATCATGATCCCGGTTACCTGTACCGAAAAGGAGTTGGCACACCAGTACCTGATCATCGACGAGATCTATGCCGAAGTATGCAAGAAGTTCAAGATGAAGGAGATTCCCCACATGGTAGGTACCATGATCGAGATCCCGCGTGCTGCCCTCACCGCCGATAAAATTGCGGAAACGGCTACCTTCTTCTCCTTCGGAACCAACGACCTTACCCAGATGACCTTTGGCTTCTCGCGCGACGATATCGGCGGATTTGTCCCCGAATATATCGAGCAGAAGATCCTTCCCGTTGATCCCTTCCAGGTGATCGATTTCGAAGGCGTCGGCCAGCTGATGCGTATGGCTGTTGAAAAGGGCCGTTCAACCCGTAAGGACCTGAAGATCGGTATCTGCGGCGAACACGGCGGAGAACCAGCCTCTGTTGAATTCTGCCATTCGCTTGGATTCAACTATGTGAGTTGCTCGCCTTTCCGCGTACCCATCGCCCGTTTGGCTGCCGCCCAGGCTGTGATCAAACAGAAAAAGGCTGCTACCGGAAAAAAGACCACTACGAAAAAGGCTGCCGTTAAAAAGGCGACCAAAAAATAACCTTTAGACTACCAGATACTGAAAGGCCGG
>CAIYQH010000096.1 GCA_903928285.1 uncultured Bacteroidales bacterium | reverse complement strand
GGGAGTGGAGTATACCGGAGTCGAACCGGTGACCTCTGCATTGCGAACGCAGCGCTCTGGCCAACTGAGCTAATACCCCCTGAATGATTTTACAGCCGGATGCAAAGATATTACAAAATCCGGATCACGATTTGCAAAAGTCGGTTTAGGTGCGGTTAAAGTCTCTATTTTTGCAGGATATCGCACCATGTGAAGCATCCCCTGATGGCTCACCTGATAAAGCGCCAAAATCCCTTTGCAAACTGCCATGAACGCCGACCCTACCATCCGGATCACCCGCGCCTCCGAACATAACCTGCGCGGGGTAAGCCTTGAATTCCCGAAGAATAAACTGATCGTGGTCACCGGGGTGTCGGGATCGGGGAAATCGTCGCTGATCTTCGACGTGCTTTACCGGGAGGCGGAAAGCAGCTACCTGGGCTCCTTTTCGGCCTTCGCCCGTCAGTTCATGGGAAAGCTGAAAACACCGGATGTGGAGCGGGTGGAGGGACTCTCGCCCGCCATCGCCCTGAACCAGCGGTCGGTGGTGTCGAATCCCCGCTCGACGGTGGGTACCATCACCGGCATCTACGACCTGCTTCGGCTGATGTTCGCAAGGGCCGGCACCATCCCCGAAGGGCCAGCACCCTTCACCATAAACAGGAGCCTCTTTTCCTTCAACTCCCCCGAAGGGGCCTGCCCTGCCTGCAAAGGGCTGGGCGTGGAGGATTTCCTCGACCCGGAGCTGCTCATCGCCGACGAAAACAAAACCCTGCGCGAGGGCGCCCTGGTCATCACCACCCCCAACGGCTATATCATCTACTCCCAGGTCACCATGGCCGTGCTCGACCAGGTTTGCCGGGCGGAGGGCTTTCATACCGACATTCCCTGGAAGGGATTGACACCTGCGCAAAAACATATCGTCCTGTATGGCAGCGACAAGATCGAGATCCCCTACGGCAAACACCCGCTGGAATCGCGGATGAAATGGGCCGGCATCACCGCGAAGCCGCGCGAAATGGGCTATTACAAGGGCATCCTGCCAGTGATGGAGGCGATTTTGCAACGCGACCGGAATAAAAATATCCTGCGGTTCGTCCGCAGCGGGAAATGCAGGGTGTGCCACGGCCAACGGCTCAATGATCAGGCGCTGTCGGTAAGGGTGGGAGGATTCTCCATTGCAGACCTTGCCGCCCTGCAGCTCGACGAGCTCCGGCAAACGCTGGCCGGGGAGCGGTTTGCCAACATCCTGCCAGCCGTTACCGGGCCCATCATCGGGCAGATCACGAACCAGGTAAGTCTGCTCGAACGGCTCGGTCTGGGCTACCTCTCCACCGGCCGTGAATCGACCACCCTCTCGGAAGGTGAAGCACAGCGGCTGCGGCTGGCCACCCAGGCCGCAATCGGTCTCAGCGGGATGATCTGCATCTTCGACGAACCCTCCATCGGGCTGCACCCGCACGATGTCGGGCAGCTTATCTCGATCCTCAAAGAGCTGCGCGACAAGGGAAACACCGTCATTGTGGTGGAACACGAGGAGGAGTTCCTCCGTCATGCCGACTGGCTGATCGATATCGGCCCGGGTCCGGGTATCCATGGCGGCGAGGTGCTCTTTAACGGTACCCCTGAACAGGCCGAAAATCTCCCGGAGGATGAAAAACGCAAAAGCCGTACCCTGGCATTCCTTTACGGTTACGAGCAAATCGACGCTCCCGCGGTTTGCCGCACGGGCAGCGGTATGCTGACCATTGAAGGGGCCACCGCCTTCAACCTGAAAAATATCGATATAAGTTTCCGCCTGCAGGCGCTCAACGTGGTGACCGGCGTATCGGGCGCCGGCAAGTCAACCCTGACCCGCCATATCCTGGGGGCATTCCTGCAAAACCAGCTCCATAGCGCCAATGAACCTGTTGGCCGTCACCGTGTCATCACGGGATGGGAGGGCATCGGCAAGCTGATCTCGATCGACCAGTCGCCCATCGGGCGCACGCCCCGGAGCAATCCCGCCACCTATACCGGGCTGTTCGACCCCATCCGCGACCTCTTTACCGCCCTTCCCGAATCGGTTGGCCGGGGGTATGATAAAAGCCGGTTTTCGTTCAACACTGCGGGTGGCCGCTGTGAATCCTGCCAGGGTGCCGGCTACCAGCAGGTAGGAATGCACTTTATGGGCAATGTGGAGGTGCTGTGCGAGGCGTGTGAAGGGCGGCGCTTCGACGAGGAAACCCTTGCCATAACTTTCCGGAGGAAGAATATCTCCGATGTCCTCGGGATGACTGTATCGGAGGCAGTAATCTTTTTCAGGGAACAACCAAAGCTCCTGCGTTTCCTCGAAACCCTCGACAGCCTTGGACTTGGCTATATCGCCCTCGGGCAACGCTCCTCCACCCTGAGCGGCGGAGAGGCCCAGCGGATCAAACTGGCGACGGAGCTTGCCAAACCGGCTGCGGCACATACCCTCTATATCCTGGATGAACCCACCACCGGACTGCACCAGGCCGATGTGGCCATCCTGCTGGCGGCCCTCAACCGGCTTGTCGAACAGCGCCACACGGTTATTCTTATCGAACATCACCTGGGGATCATCGCTGCAGCCGACCATATCGTGGATCTCGGCCCCGGAAGCGGACGCGACGGTGGCCAGCTGCTTTTCTCAGGAACACCCACGGAGATGCTACAGTGCGAAGGATCGGCAACAGCAGCGGCGCTTCGGGAAAAGAGAAATGAAGTTCGAATATCGGATATCGAATATCCAATGATGAATGGAGGGGATAGTTTACCGGATGAAAGTTTGTTCACCGGGCCATTCAGCGTTCAGCACTCAATATTCAATACTCAGCATTCAATCTTTTTCCGCGCTGTATCGACCCATAATCTTAAAAATATCGATGTACGGATCCCGCACAACCGGATCACGGTGATTACTGGTGTTTCGGGAAGCGGGAAGTCGTCGCTGGCCTTTGACACGATCTTTGCTGAGGGGCAGAACCGCTTCCTGGAAAGCTTTTCACCCTACGTTCGAAGCCGCGTAGGCATTAAGGAAAAGGCCGATTTTGAAGAGGTATCGGGACTCACCCCCACCTTTGCCGTGAGCCAGGGCGGCCTCGGGCAAAACCCCCGCTCCACAGTCGGGACCCTGTCCGCCATCTACGATCATTACAGGCTGCTATTTTCCAGGATCGGAAAAAAAAGTGAATCTGACATTCATGATTCATTATTCGATATTCGATATTCGATCTTCAATATTCCTCCTTCCTCCTCCCTCTTTTCCTTCAACCACCAGCACGGCGCCTGCTCCACATGCGACGGGCTGGGTTTTAAAACGGTTTGCGATGCAGAAAGGCTTATCTCCGATCCCGCGAAGTCCATCCTGGAAGGGGCGATGGACGGTACGAAAACAGGCAGGTTCTATGGAGACCCCTTTGGTCAGTATGTCGCTGCGCTGCGCGCTGCCGGCGACCGCTTTGCCATCGATTTTCAGCAGCCGTGGATGGAGCTCCCCACTGAGGCTAAAACCCTGGCCCTCGACGGGACCGGTGAAGAAGTCTATGAAGTGAACTGGCAATTCAAACGGGATAACCGAACCGGCGAACATCATTTCACAGGCCCGTGGAAAGGGTTGATAAACCTTGTGAACGAGGAGTATTCCCGGAAACATGCCGATCACCGCGGCGAAAGCATGATGAACCTGATGAAAACAGGAACCTGCAGTAGCTGCAAAGGATCACGCTTGCGGCCTGAAGCGCTGGCTTACACAATTCTGGGGGAAACTATCGCATGGGTCTCGTCGCTTTCCGTTTCGGCAGCCATTGACTTTTTCAACAGGATGCTCACCAACCTGGAGAACCCCGCCGATGTTGACATTGCCACTCCCCTTGTTGGCGAAATCCTGCGGAAACTTTGTTTCCTCAGCGATCTCGGGCTGTCCTACCTGACCATCGACAGGCTTTCCCCGACCCTTTCGGGCGGGGAGGCGCAGCGGATCAGGCTGGCCGGGCAGCTGGGCTCCGGGCTGACAGGGATCACTTACGTGCTTGATGAGCCCACCATCGGACTTCATCCGAAGGATACCAAAAAATTGATGAGGCTGGTCAGGTCGCTGCAGGAGGCGGGAAATACCGTGGTCATCGTGGAACATGACAGGGAGGTGATCCTTTCGGCCGACTACGTGATCGACATGGGACCGGGTGCGGGAAAGGAGGGAGGCAGCATACTGGCAGAGGGGACACCGGCGGAGATCATGCTGAACCCTGCCTCCGTTACAGGCCCTTACCTGCATACGGGACCGGTAACGGGGTCCGCCTTTCCCGGAATACAGGATGCGGGATCAAAACGGGGAAAGCGGAACCTGCATCCCGGATTATCAATCCGCAATGCCTCTGCGAATAATCTCAGGGGATTTGATATCGATATCCCGGCAGGTGGGATCATTGCCCTTACCGGCGTATCGGGAAGCGGGAAGTCCACCCTGATGACCGATGTGATCCTGGCGTCGTATGAGGCAGGAGGTCCCGTCGGATGCACCTCGGTCACCGGGTTTGAAAATTTTCAGCGGGTGGTGGCGGTACACCAGCGTACCGGCTTTTCTTCGTCAATGGCTACCCCGGCCACCTTTACCGGCATCTCCGACCGCATCCGCGACCTGTTTGCCGCCAGTGACTCAGCCAGGCAGGCTGGATTCACCAAAAACCATTTCTCCTGGCTGAACAAACAGGGGCAATGTGAGGAATGCCAGGGAGCAGGACATATCAGGGTTTCGATGGACTTTCTCTCAGATGTCAGGACGACCTGCGAAAAATGCCACGGCAAACGGTTTCGCGATGAGGTGCTGCGGTGCAGGGTTAACGGGCTTTCCATCGGGGATGTGCTTGATATGACGGTAACAGGCTCCATCCTGTTTTTTGCAGGTCAGAAAAATCTTCTGTCACAACTGCAGATGCTGGAAAAGGTGGGACTTGGTTATCTTCAGCTTGGACAGCCGCTCGACACCCTTTCGGGTGGCGAAGCCCAGCGGCTTGTTCTTGCCGCCGAACTGATGAAGCCCGGGAAGGGAACCGTTCTTTACCTCTTTGAGGAGCCCTCCACCGGACTTCATTTCCGTGATATTGAATACCTGGTGACCCTTTTTGGTGAGCTGGCAGGCCAGGGTCACACCCTGCTGGTCATCGAACATGACCCCGATATCATCGCCCGGGCCGACCATGTCATTGAACTTGGACCCGATGGGGGCGATAAGGGGGGATACCTGGTTAGCGCTTCTTCGTGGTGACGAGAAAGAAATAGATCAGGAACCCGGCGGCGATAAAGACCAGTTCGATGCCGACAGGCAAAAGCGAGTTGTAGCCCTTTACCCAGGAGATCTCTCCCCCGCGGCTCATGAGTTCGATCACGATCATGCCGATGCCGGCCATCAGCGAAACCAACCCCCATTTCAGGGTGGGAAAGCGGTTCTCGTCACTCACGGTAGTCACCGGGTCAAGAATACCGGCCTTTTCAATATGTCCGGCCTTGATGATCTTCCGCTTCAGCAGGAAATCGGTGAACATCTTAATGATATGATAAAGGCCAAAGAATACGATTGCGGGAATCAACACATCTTGCATCATGATTTCAGGTTTTAAATGGTTTATGAATCATCAGTCGGGTTGTAGCAGGAAAGGTTGCAGCTTTGTGAAAATATTTTTTTCTCCAGGACTGCAACCTTTTGCCGGTTCGGGCGACTAACCTTACAATGGACGATAAAACGCTCGTAGCCTCTGTCAGGGATGGGAAAACCCACGCTTTCAGGTTTCTTGTTGAAAAATACAAGAACCTGGTATGGCATATGGTGATCCGGATGACCGACCGGCACGAGGATGGGGAGGATATCTGCCAGGAGGTGTTCCTGCGCGTGTTCCGAGATATCGGGAAATTCAGGGGAGAGTCGAAACTGTCGACCTGGATCGGCTCCATCACCTGGCATACCTGCGTTGACCATCTCCGTCGTCATAAACGGGAGATGGTCACGGCTGTTGAAAATTTCACCCCCGCGATGCTGGCAAAAGTTGATATTCCGCCAAACCTGGGCAATCATGACCGGAAAGCACTGAAAAGCCTGGTACACCTGATCATCGACGCCATGCCGGCCCATTACCGGGTGGTGGTCACCCTGTACCACCTGGAGGGGTTTTCTTACGCGGAGATTGAGGAGATCACGGGGATGCCCGAAGGAACCGTGAAGAGTTACCTGAACCGCGGGCGGCAGATCATCCACGACAGGATGATCGCGGCGATCCCGGAGATCAGGACTGTATTATTTGAAGCAAATTAAGGATGATGATAAACTTGACCCCGATGAACCGACGAGATGAGATCAATGCAATCGTGGAGGAGGCCCTGCAGGAGTTTCCCGGGACAGAACTTGACCCCGCCTTCACCGATCTGCTGGTGAGCAAGCTGGAAAAGCGGCTTTCAGCGCGCGAGTTGTTTTTCGAGTTTGCCCTGAAGACCCTGCTCATGCTTGGCGCCCTGGCCATCCTTGCGGTGGTGCTGCTGCTTCCCGACGCAACGAGTAAATCCCCTTTGGTGATGTTGCTTACCCGCCACTGGCAGATGGCCACCATTGTGGCAGCCATCCTTTTGTTCACCTTTGTCTTTGATCAGCTGTTGTTACGGCTGCTCTTCAGAAGGAGCAGGCCATGACAAAGAAGTTCTCATCTTTCCTGTTGCCATCAAATTTTTCCTGATAACCTGATTCAACTCAGGGGAAAATATGACAAATCAAGACCCTGCCATAGTTGGTCGAGTAGGCCGGGGGAGTTTCACCCCCAGCCGCTCACAGAACCGTACTTGACAGTCTCCCATCATACGGCTCTTCTTGACAGACTTAACTCCTAAAGCCATATTCCCAGTGAACAAAT
>CAIYQH010000095.1 GCA_903928285.1 uncultured Bacteroidales bacterium | reverse complement strand
CTGTGCACCTGGTCAATTAGACCTCACCGAAACCGGTGTTATAACATGAGGCTGACTACGCTGGAGCTGTTTTCCTTCCTTGAAGAAAAATACAGCCAGTATAATCAGCCTCATTTTATTGAAAGCGACCCGGTATCGGTCCCACACCGTTTCACAATCAAACAGGATATTGAAATTGCCGGTTTCCTGGCAGCCACCCTCTCCTGGGGCAACCGGAAATCGATCGTTGCCAACGCACACAGGCTTGTCGGGATGATGGACAACTCCCCCTTCGATTTCCTGCTCAACGCCAGCCCTCAGGATTTCAAACCCTTCCTTGGATTTGTTCACCGCACCTTCAATGGCGAAGATTGTCTTTTTTTTATCACTTCCCTGAAAAACCTTTATCAAAAGCACCGGAGCCTCGAACCCCTCTTCAGCAGCCTGAATCAGCAGGGCGCCGCCCATGGCATCAATGCATTCAGGAATGCGTTCCTGGAACCCAGCCACCTGCCCAGATCCGAAAAGCACATCTCCGATCCAGCAGCAGGGTCGGCGACCAAGCGAATCAACATGTTCCTGCGCTGGATGGTACGCAACGACAGCCAGGGAGTCGATTTCGGCATCTGGCAAACCATAAGCCCTGCGAAACTGATATGCCCGCTTGACCTGCACGTCGGCAATGTGGCCCGCAAACTCGGTCTTCTCCATAGAAATGCCAATGACTGGAAAGCAGCGGAGGAGCTAACGGAAAACCTCCGCAAATTCGATCCCCTTGATCCTGTTAAATATGACTTTGCACTTTTCGGGCTCGGAATAAATGAAAAATTCTGAGTTGCATTTTCCCTACCTTTGTATGTATGAACAACTATTACCAGGGCGCCAATACGGATCAGCAACACAACTATTACAAGATTGCCCTGTATCTGGCCATCTTCACAGTTTTTTACAACATGCTGGAAGGGCTTGCCAGTGTTTTTTTAGGCATCTCTGATAACTGCCTTACCCTCTCTGGATTTGGCGCCGACAGTCTGATAGAGGTGGTTTCAGGATTCGGTATCCTGCAAATGGTACTCAGGATCAGGATTCAGGGGACAGAACAGCGAAACCAGTTTGAAAAAAAGGCCTTACGGATTACCGGGGTTGCATTTTACCTCCTGGCGGCCGGTTTGGTGCTTACGGCCGCATACAATGGTTATGTCTGCCACAAACCCGAGACAACCTTCTGGGGTGTCGTGATCTCCCTTATCTCCATCGTGGTGATGGCACTCCTTCTGCTGATGAAACTCCGGACCGGCCATAAACTCGGCTCAGAGGCCATCATTGCTGATGCACACTGCACACGGGTGTGCATTTACATGTCAGTCGTGCTGCTTGTTACCAGTATAATATTTGAAATCACAGGCTTCGCCTGGATCGATATTGCCGGAACCATCGGGCTGGCCTGGTTCTCCTTTTCCGAAGGCCGCGAGTGTTTCGAAAAAGTAAAAAACAATATTTGTTGTGGTTGTCATAAAACGTAAATAACCATGGGCCTTTTCAGAGCGCTTATCTGTATCATTTTCCCACCGCTTGCCGTCCTTGACAGGGGTTGCGGCGCGATACTACTGGTTGTCATCCTCACTTGCTGCGGGTGGATTCCCGGCGTAATCGCCGCCATCGTCTTTAATATGAGAGATTGAAAAGGGATTGATTTTTTCCTATCTTTGTGTATCGGTCCCTTCGTACATGAACGCTTTCAGGAAAAAGATCATTGCCTATTTTCTTAACCTCTTCACCCTTCCCCTGGTCAAGGAGGTGATTGCCGGTTCTGCACGGCTGTTCCTGGGAGAGGCTGACCGATATTCCACAGGCATCAGGGCTGAGGCTGTTGAAACCAAAGAGACTTTTACCATTCTGGCCAAGTTTATCAAAAAAGATAAAATCAGCAGGGAAGAGAAAAGAAAATTCAAAAAACAGGTTTTCGATATTCTCAGAAGTTCCGGCGTAATGGTTCCGGTGATGCTTTTTCCCCTGCCCTTTGTAGGCACCCTGTTGCTGATCATCATGGACCACCTGCTGCTCAGCATGAACATCCGCCTGTTGCCTGCCTCCTTTTATCCGCAGGATAAAAAGGACATTCTGACACCCGAAAGTATTGAAAAAGACCTCATCAAGGAAAACAAATTCCTGGCCTGACCTGAAATGTTATAGTGTTTTCAGCATTTGCAATGCTTCATCCACATGCTTTTCAAAGGATAACTGCGATGAAAAAACAAGCCGGATAATTCCCTGTTTGTCAATGACAAAGGTAACACGCCCCGGTAGAATTCCAAGCGATTTCCCTACCCCATACTTTTCAGCGACGGTTTTATCTTTATCCGACAACAGGATGAAAGGCAGTTTATGGTTGGCGGCAAATGCCTGGTGAGAAGCTATATCATCCGAACTTATCCCGATCACCTCTGCCCCCGCTTGTTTGAAAACTTCGTAATTATCGCGGAAACTGCAGGCCTCCTTCGTACATCCGTATGATTCATCCTTGGGATAAAAATAGACCACAAGATTTGTCTTACCGATAAAATCAGCCAGATTTACGCGTCGGCCCTGCTGGTCGGGCAATGAAAAATCAGGGGCTTTGCTACCTATTTCAATTTTTTGTGTCATATGTTCTGTATTGGAATTACCATGATGTTCCGCGTTTTGCGCCGTATTGCGACTACATGAAACAAGACAATAGTTTAGACTAAGTATAAATAAGAAGAAAATTTTGTATCTTTGCATCATGAATTCGCCAAATAAAATCTAAAGATAATAAAAATGAGGACAATAATTATATTTTTAACATTCATCACCATGGCTACCATAACCTCCGCACAGGGGAACAAATCGCTTTACGATTTCAAGACCACCACCATCGACGGAGCCCCCTTCGATTTCTCCTCGCTGAAAGGCAAAAAAGTACTGATAGTGAATGTCGCTTCCAAATGCGGCTATACTCCCCAGTATGCACAGTTGGAGGAACTGTATATGAAATACAGTGCAAAGAACTTTGTGATCATCGGATTCCCTGCAAACAACTTCATGAGTCAGGAACCCGGGACCAATGCCGAGATCAAGGAATTCTGCACCAGTAAATACAATGTGACCTTCCCGATGATGGCCAAGATTTCGGTCAAAGGCAAGGATATGGATCCATTATACCAATGGCTCACTGCCAAGGAGCAGAACGGCGTGGTCGATGCGCCCGTCAAGTGGAACTTCCAGAAGTTCATGATCAACGAACAGGGACAGGTGGTTGATTTTGCGGCTCCTGGAGATAAACCTTTCGATGATAAAATCATAAACTGGATTGAGAAAAAATAAACTATCGGTTCAGTTCCCGGCAAAACCCGGGCTAACACTGCATTGCAGATACGCCTATCAATATACAAAGCATGAATAAACCGAATAAATACAAATGCGCCATTTGCGGACACATTTACGACCCGGTGATGGGAGACCCCGAAAGTGGTATCGCTCCGGGAACCCCCTTTGAGGATATTCCCGACGACTGGGTTTGCCCCATATGCGGTGTCGGCAAAGAAGATTATGTTAAAATGCGTTAGCATTGAAGCAGCAAATCGGGAAAAGACAAACCTTATTCAATTGCCGGCCGGCAGGCTGTTTGGTTGAATCCGGAAATTTCATGTACCTTTGATCGTCCTAAAACCATCTACGACATGGAAAAAAGCATCAAGGGTACCCTGACTGAAAAGAACCTTTTAAAGGCATTTGCCGGAGAATCCCAGGCAAAAAACCGTTATACCTTCTATGCAAAACAGGCTAAAAAAGAGGGGTTTGAGCAGATTGCCGCATTTTTTACCGAAACATCCCTGAACGAAGAGTCGCATGCCAAGTCCTTTTTCCGTTTCCTGGAGGGAGGTCCGGTAGAAATTACCGCCACCTATCCTGCCGGCATGATCGGAACCACTGCCGAAAATCTGAAAGCAGCCGCCGACGGGGAACACGAGGAATGGATAGCACTTTATCCGCAGTTTGCCCAAACTGCAGCCGACGAGGGGTTTGCCAAGGTCGCCACGACCTTCAGACTGATTGCCACCGTTGAAGAACAGCACGAAAAACGCTACCGGAAACTATTAAACAACCTGGAGAAGAACAGGGTTTTTGAAAAAGAAGAGAAGACCTATTGGGTTTGTCGCAAATGCGGATATGTGCATTATGGCGTAAAAGCGCTGCAGATGTGCCCGGCTTGCAACCATCCGATGGCCTATTTTGAAGTAATGCAGGAGAATTATTAATGCGGAACATGGAATATTGAACAGGTGTTTTGTCCTGATTTATTTTATCTATCACCGTCAATTTTTTTTCCGTAATTGTTACCATACAAAGCAACAACAAAAAAAAATGGCAAAGAAAAGAACATTCAGCAAAGAGGAAATATTAAAGGATTACAAACTTGCAAATGAGAGCCGCCAGGTCAGTTTATTGGGCAGACGGGAAGTTTTAGGCGGGAAGGCAAATTTCGGACTTTTTGGCGACGGGAAAGAGATTCCGCAGATCATCATGGCCAAATTTTTCATGGATGGCGACTGGCGTTCGGGGTATTACCGCGATCAAACCTTTATGATGGCTGCCGGATTATCGAATCTCGACATCTTCTTTGCCCAGTTGTATGGCGACACCGATATCACCCGTAATCCTGACAACGGGGGACGACTGATGAATTCTCATTTCGCCACGCGCAGCCTTGATGAAAAGGGCGAATGGAAAGACCTTACCAAACAGAAAAATTCTTCCGGCGACATCTCTCCCACCGCAGGGCAGATGCCGCGCCTGCTTGGGCTGGCGCTTGCTTCCAAAGTATTCCGCAATAGTCCCGAAATGTGGGATGCTGCAAAAAAATTCACAGTGAAGGGAAACGAGATTGCCTTCGGTACCATCGGCGATGCCTCCACTTCAGAAGGACATTTTTTTGAGACGATCAATGCGGCCGGCGTTCTCCAGGTGCCGATTGCCCTTTCGATCTGGGACGACGGGTATGGAATTTCAGTTCCGAAGAAATACCAGACCACCAAGGAAAATATCTCCGCTTTGCTTCAGGGATTTGTAACAGATAAAAATGGTCCCGGGATCAGGCTGTTCACGGCAAACGGCTGGGATTATCCTGCGCTGTATGCTATGTATGAAGAGGGAATCGCGATTTGCAGAAAAGAGATGGTTCCTGTTGTTTTTCATGTTACCGAACTAACCCAGCCCCAGGGACATTCTACTTCAGGATCACATGAACGGTACAAGTCGGTCGAACGGCTTGCCTGGGAAAAAGATCATGATTGCATCCCGAGAATGAGGGATTGGATCATGAATGAAAATATTGCAACGGTTGAAGAATTGGAAGCAATTGAGGCGGAAGCAGTGAAGACCGCAAAAAGCGCCCGTGACCGTGGCTGGAAGGCCTTCCTCGCGCCCTTCAAAGCCGAGCGGGAACACCTAATCAGTGTCGTGAAAACCACTCACTGCCCCTGTAAAAAACAGTCGCGCATCGACAAGATCGTGGCCGATCTTGAAGCGATTGCCGAACCCATCAGGAAAGACATCATCTCTGCCGCCAAACAGATCATGCGCGACGTATGTACGACCTGCAGTATGAAGAAACCGATGAAGGCCGACCTGGAGATCTGGATGGATGAACAGCGGAAACTGAATGCAGTTCGCTACAGTTCCCACCTCTACAGCCAGTCGGCACACAGCGCACTGAAAGTAGCGGGGATCCCGGCTGTGTTAAACGAAAAGTCGCCTGTGGTAACAGGACGTGAAGTGTTGAATGCCAATTATGACATCCTGTTTAAAAACAACCCGCTTGCTCTGATCTTCGGCGAGGATGTCGGTAAAATCGGCGGTGTGAACCAAACGCTGGAAGGTATGCAGCTCAAGTATGGTGAGACACGGGTTTCAGATACCGGTATCCGCGAAGCCACCATCATTGGCCAGGGCCTTGGAATGGCGCTGCGCGGTTTGCGCCCCATCGCCGAGATCCAGTATTTTGATTACCTGCTTTACGGGCTGCAGGTCATGAGCGACGACCTCGCCACCACGCACTACCGTACGGTCGGCGGCCAGAAAGCGCCGCTGATCATCAGTACGCGCGGCCACAGGCTCGTGGGTATCTGGCACTCGGGTTCGCCCCTGAGCATGGTCATCAACTCCATCAGGGGGATCTACGTGATGGTCCCGCGAAACATGACCCAGGCTGCAGGCTTTTACAACACAATGATGGCTTCGGATGATACCGGACTTGTCATTGAACCCCTGAATGGCTACCGCCTAAAGGAGCAGATGCCCGAAAACATCGGCCATTACCGTATTCCCCTTGGCGTGCCCGAAGTGCTGCAGGAGGGTTCTGATATCACCATCGTAACCTATGGTTCCTGCGTCAAGATCGCACAGGAGGCCTTGCCCCAGATTGCCGACTTCGGCATTTCCGTTGAACTCATCGATGTGCAAACCCTGCTTCCTTTCGACATCAACCATGAAATCCTGAAATCGTTGAAGAAGACAAATAAGATCCTCTTTTTCGATGAGGATGGCAGCGGCGGCGCTACGGCATTTATGATGCAAAAGGTGATGGAAGAGCAGGGCGGTTACCGCTATCTCGATGCGGAACCACGCACCCTTACTGCAAATGATCACAGGCCAGCCTATACCAACGATGGCGACTACTTCTCTAATCCAAATGCCGAAGATGTATTTGAAAAGGTGTATGTCATGATGCATGAGTACAACCCGAACAAGTACCCCAGGATCTGGTGACATGGAGTTAGTTGTTACCAGAACTGACGACGGTTCCGATACGGTTTTCAGACCCGATCTGAACCAGCATTATCATTCAACTTTCGGGGCAGTGCAGGAAACACAGCAAATTTTCATCGAAAACGGATTCCTGCATGCCATCAGCAAACAAAAGGCTGGTGGTAGTAGCATTGCTGAACCACTGCATATTCTCGAAATCGGCTTCGGCACCGGGCTCAATGCCCTTATGACCCTGATTGAAGCTGAAAAAAGGAAAATATCTCTCCATTATACTTCGGTTGAGCCTTACCCGCTGGATGAAACCTGCTGGAAATTACTAAACTACCCTCAATTACCCGGATCGGCCAAGTATTCATGGCTATTTTCAGAGCTTCATCAGGCCGCATGGCATACGCCTGTTACCTTATCCCCACAGTTTGTCCTGCATAAAGTCAGGGAGAGGGTTGAACAATTTCAACTTGACCCTGGAATTTTTGATCTGGTTTATTTTGATGCCTTCGGACCTGACGCCCAACCTGAACTATGGACGGAAGAAATTTTCAGTAAAGTCGGCATGGCGATGGCCCCGGGGGCGATCCTGGTGACCTATTCCGTCAAAGGTACCGTGGTGAGGGCTTTGCGTGCCGCCGGCTTTATCACCGAAAAACTGCCCGGACCACCGGGAAAACGACACGTCCTCCTGGCAACAAAATCGTCATAAAAGTTAACCCGTGACCACCGGATTTAATTGTTAAAGGCATCTCAACAATAAAGTCAAGCATGGTTATCTCACCAGTCATTGCCAAACTCAGAGAGGGTGACCAGAAGGCCTTCCGTGAACTGGTGGACCAGTACCGTGACCGTGTCTATAACACTGCCCTGGGTTTGCTGCAACATCCCGAAAATGCCGAGGATGTTGCCCAGGAAGTTTTCCTGGAGGTTTTCAGGTCGGTAGCCCGCTTCAGGGGTGAATGCAGTATTTCCACCTGGATATACCGGATCACGGTTCAGAAGGCGCTTGAGCATATCCGTACCGCTCACCGGGGGAAGCGCTTTGGCATCCATATCAGCCTTTTCGGTAAAGAAGACCAGGCAGACATTCCAGCCGACACACATTTCTATCATCCTGGAATTCAACTCGAAAACAAAGAGCGGTCAGCCATCCTTTTCCATGCAATTGCCATGTTACCAGTAAACCAGCGGACAGCGTTTATTCTCCATAAAGTTGAAGGACTCTCCCAAACTGAAATTGCAGGGATCATGGAAATTTCTGTATCTGCCATAGAATCCCTGATGGTTAGAGCCCGGCAAAAACTAAAAGCGTTATTGTCGGATTATTATGAAAATAATGAGCGATAACCGCAGGAAATTAATCCCGTTAACATCAAAAAGATATGAACCCAAAAGAAACTTGGATCGATGAAACCCTGAACTCGCTGGATAATATCCAACGTGCTTCCGCCAGTGCCGATTTTTTCCAGAAAATCCAGTCGCGGGCCGGACTTTCCGGAAATCAAACAACCGGTATCAGCAAGCGCTTTTACTGGTCTGTTGCAGCAGGGCTTGCACTGCTGATTGCCCTGAATGTCTTTGTCGCTCAGCAATCACATGTTTCTTCGAAACAACAGGTCGAAAACCCTGCAACGATGGCTTCCGAATACTTTTCCTATCTGAGTCCCATAAAACTCTGATATCATGAACAGAATCCGATTATTTAAAGGAGTTATCTTCATCCTGGTATTGTTAAACCTGGGAACCCTCACCTTTGTCTGGTTTCAATTGAGGAGACCCGCTGAAGGGCCCTTACGCGGAGATCCCGCCAGGTTCCTGGTTCAGGCACTCAACCTGACCCTTGAACAACAGGAGCAGTTTGGCAGAATGAGAGCCATTCATCACGTACGACTCATCACCTTGCAGCAGCACGACCGCAGGCTCCATGACCGGTTTTTCGGATTGCTCTTTAAACCGGGTGCCGATTCGCTCGCCACATTAGCCTATTCCGACTCTATTTCCGCATTAAGAAAACAGATGGAACTGCTCACCTTTGAACATTTCATGAAAGTCAGGCAGATCCTGACAGAGGAACAGAAAGTGAAATTTCACATGGTTTTCCGGGAGGTGCTGGATCATGTCATGTCAACAACCCGACCACCCGGACCAGGAATGGCCGGTGCCCCGCCTGGACCTCTTCAATATCCACCGCAGGGTCCTCCTCCCGCCGACAGGTAATGAATCACAGAATGCATATGCAAAAACCCTCAAATCTTAACCCCCATGAAAACCAAACCCCAATTCTTCAAAACAATTGCACTGACACTTTTTTTGAGCCTGGCCCTGAGCCAATTGTCAGCACAGCCACCCCACAAACCCTTTCACCCGGGTGGGGTCAACCATGACCAGGCCTCCCCTGACATTCCTGCAGCGCCGGGAACTCCCACCATGGAAATCCAGGATGGTCAGACCCCTCCGAAACTCGACCTTCCGGGACTTACCAATGAACAAAAAGATAAGATTTACCAGTCGGACATGGACCATTTAAAAACGATGACCCCTTTCCATAACCAGGTCAGGGAAAAGAAGGCCCGTTTGCAAACACTGTTGTCAACATCTCCGTTCGACCTGAAAGCTGCCGACCAGATTGCCGAGGATCTGGGTAAGCTTGAAACCACAATCCTGAAGGAGTTGATCCGTCATGACCAGGAACTCAGGAACCTGCTCACACCGCAGCAACAGGTGTTGTTTGATGCCCGGCCAAAACCCTTTCTGCACAGGCAGTAATGTTGTCATGATTCCACAAAAGGCTGTCCCTGTTTGACCGGGACAGTCTTTTGTATTTTATCCCCTGCCAGCCAGGCCAACTACTATGAGTAAATATTTTACTCGATTTGAAAATATGAGGATGTCACGGAAAAAAGTTTTCAACACCCCGTCAACTTTTCGCATTTTCCCTGATTAAGCCTAGTAGACGAACATAGTTGTTAAAGAAATGGTTATGTTCTGGAAATTAAAAATTTGGCCATGCTGGAAAATTATCGCATTGAAAACATCCTGTTTCTTGATATTGAGACGGTGCCTCAATTTGCCACTTTTGAGGAGCTGCCATGTGAGCTGCAACCCCTCTGG
>CAIYQH010000094.1 GCA_903928285.1 uncultured Bacteroidales bacterium | reverse complement strand
GATAAAGCAGTTCTGCAGGCATTATGAGGGAGCAATCCACAAGGATATCAGACTCTCGGTAAACCTTATCAGGCTTAACGACAGTTTGTATGGAAACTATATTGTCGACGGTCCTGCGGAGCAGCATACCCGGTCAACCTTGCCCCTTACCCGTTTTTTATGCGGAAAGATAAACAGTAATGGAAGTTTCCGGTTAAAGGAATATCCCGGGGAACACGGTCCTGTGATTAAGGGTTTATTTATGGATGACCAGCATATTACAGGCATCATTTTAAACAAATCAGGAAGTGGAAAAGGACTGCCTTTCCGGTTGGAAGAAAGTTATCCTGTTGGCACGGCACGTTTTAAACTGAACTATGACGAGGACCACCTTAAACTGATCGATGATGGAAAATCTCCTAAGGCGGTTGTTAAACTCTCCCTGTTGCTGCCTGCGGGTACAACCCCGGCCGATGATTCACTGCGGAAGTTTATCCTCCAGAGATTCACTGACAGACACCTGGTTGCCGGAAAGCCTGAAACAGTTCTCGCCGGTATCAGGGAGGACTATTTCAGGGAATATGTTACCAGTAACAAATCGCTCTACCTGGAGATGCCCGGCGCCAGCTTTGAATGGGTGCTGATGAAATATACCCGGATAGTATACAACGGGAACAACAGGGTTACCTTTGGCATTACCTCCTATTCCTTTACCGGCGGCGCTCACGGAAATGAAACACAGCTTTATACGACGGTGGATATGAAAAGTGGCAGGATAATTTCAGCCGGCGATCTTTTCAAACCGGGTTACGAAGAAGAGCTGACACGCCTTCTGACCAATAAGCTGCATAAGGAGATCAACCTGGAGGAATCGCGTAAACTGGTTGATGCAGGATATTTTACCGATGAAATAAAACCAAACGCCAATTTTTATCTCGACGAAAATGGGATCGGGTTTTGCTACAACCAATATGAGGTTGCCCCCCACTCTTTCGGATGCACCGATATTTTTCTTACCTATGCGGAGATGAAGGGGATTCTGAAACAGCCCTTATAAACCGGTCTTTCCCATGAATATCCTGAAATATTTCGACGTTGGTAAAGCCAAGACCCAGAAGATGATCCCTGATTTCAGCGCCAAAACGTTCATTAATCTCAAAATATAATAACCCCCGACGGGTGAGGTGCGCCTTTGAAAAGGCCGCTATTGCATGATAAAATTGTAACGGATCCCGATCCGGAACAAACAGCGCAAGGGAGGGCTCAAAATCTTTGACATGCCTGCTCATTTGATTTTTTTCATTTTCAGTAACATAGGGAGGATTACTGACAATCAGGTTAAACATCCCGAAATTAGCCTGGTCCCTTTCAGATAGGATGTCTGCTCTGACCAGTTCTATGTCGCACCCATTCTCCCGGGCATTCGCCCGTGCAACATCCAGGGCGCTATCCGAAAAATCGAGACCCGTCACCACAGCCTGCGGAAGCCGCTTTTTAAGATCGATCGCGATACATCCCGAACCCATGCCTATATCAAGAATTGAAAATCCGTTAACCTGGTTACCAGGAAGGTTTGTTGCGATCATCGCACACAATTCAGCAGTTTCGGGCCGGGGAATCAGCACCCGGTTGTCGACATGGAACCAGTTGCCGTTAAACCACGCTTTCCCAAGTATATATTGAACCGGATTTCCTGTACCAAGCTCATGCAATACATTGGTTAACAATGGAATCGAGGATTCAGGAAGCTGTTCATTGTACGAAAGATGAACTTTCGTCCTGGACCAGCCGAGGTACTCTTCGAACACCATATAAATAATCTGGCCGATCTCCTCCCTGCTGTACAATTCTGAAAGCCGGGCATTGAAGGCTGAAACCAGATTTTTTACTAAAAAGTCGCCATTTTCCATCCTTCGAAGTTAAAAATAAAAGTAATTTAGCGGCGATGGAACTTTCAACTGATTCATTCCGCTCCATTTCCGGCGAATCGCGCGGGATATACAGGGAAAAGGCAAGCAAATTCATTGCCGTCGCTCTCCCGGTATCGTCGGAAGAGGAGGTCAAAGTCAGTCTTGAAGAGCTGAGAAAAAGTTACCACGATGCAAATCACCATTGTTACGCATACCGGCTGGGCATTGAAAACCAGGCGTACCGGATGAATGACGACGGCGAACCATCCGGGTCGGCAGGGAAACCCATTTACGGGCAAATCCTATCCACTGGTTTGTCAGATGTGCTGGTGGTGGTGATACGATATTTCGGGGGTACCAAACTGGGGATCCCGGGGCTTATTCATGCCTACCGCGTCGCCGCCAGGGAGGCGCTCGACCAGGCAGAAATCATTGAAAAGATCATCCGTGTTCAATTAAAGGTTATCTTTGAATATCCTGTGATGAACGAAATCATGCGGATTCTGAAAGAAGAGGGGGTGAAAATCATCAGCCAATCCTCAGCCATACATTGTGAAATTGATTTCCAGGTCAGGAAGAGCAATCTGGAAAAGGTGCGAACCCGGCTGGCACGGCTGAACAAGGTTGAAAT
>CAIYQH010000093.1 GCA_903928285.1 uncultured Bacteroidales bacterium | reverse complement strand
TTCCCCAAGGCTGTCCTGCCGGTAATGGCAGTGTAATAGAGTGCGGCAAACCAGTGGTTGCAGTCGAGGATCGCCGTATCCGGGCCGGGAATGGAATCAGAAAAATCTTTCAGTTGATAAACCACGGGTGATTTGCGATGCAGCAGTTTCAGAAAGCCGAAATATCTTTTCTTGCCTTCCGCTGAAGGAAGATTCCAATGATAGATCCTGAATTTATTGTCATCCGGACTGATCCTGGCAAGTGTTTTGAGTGATTCAAAGGCATAATCATCGGCCGAGGGCAGCATCAGCGCCTTCTGCAGGGTCTGGTAAAAATGAACATTGAGGATTTCACTGAGACTGTCGGTTTCAGCTTTGTTGAGTGCCGTGAGGATGGCGGAGAGAGAATCTTCGGCCTGCTTCATCGTTCTGAATTCCTGTCCCACGACAGGAATATGTCCCGCGAACAGACTGCCAGCGAGGATCAAGGCAACCAGGAGATATTTCGTCAGTTTCAGGAAGTTCAGCATAGTACCGTGTCGCCAGGATGGGACAAAAGTAAGAAATCCGACGTTAACCAGCCATAGCGAACCTATATTTTATAGGTTATTTATTGGATTAACTTTGCAAAAATTAATCCGATGAATCTGTCCGAACGTGTAACATCATTTGAATGGCTGGGGGAGTGTCTGCGCAGGTATCATGAGGGCAGCCAGGATTCCCGGCAAATGCAGCTTTCCCTTGCGGCAGCACAAGCTTATGCAGAAAACGCATGGTTCACTCCCGGGCATATCAGGATTGCCCTGAACAGCCTGGGCGATGCCCTTCAGCCTCAAAACCTTGCCAGGTGGATCGGCCTTTATGAAGAAAGGATCAACCGTCAAACAACCCGTAAGCGGGTAGGGGTGGTGATGGCAGGGAATATCCCGGCAGTAGGTTTTCACGATTTCCTTTGTGTCCTGTTAGCGGGCCACCAGTTTACCGGCAGGTTGTCCTCCTCCGATGCAAGGTTGATTCCGGCCATGGCCTCCATGCTTATGGCTGAGTTCCCCGGATGGCAGGATACCATTGTATTTACCGATGGAAAACTTGAGAATTTCGACGCCATCATAGCCACCGGGAGCGACAATACCTCCCGATATTTTAACTTCTATTTTGGCAGGTATCCCAGCATTATCAGGGGCAGCCGAAATAGTGTCGGCATCCTTGACGGACACGAGGATGAGACTGCGCTGCAGCAACTGGCGGACGACATTATGCTTTATTTCGGCATGGGTTGCAGGAGCATTTCGAAAGTATTCGTCCCGGAGGGATATGATTTTACCATGTTCATCAAGTCATTACAGAAATATAACGGGTATATCAATCATCACAAATATTGTAACAACTACGACTACAATAAATCGATCTTCCTGGTAAGCCAGACCCCATATATCGATGCGGGATGCCTGCTGCTGAAGGAGGATCGGGCCCTGGCATCCCGTATTGCGGTGCTGAATTATGAATACTGCCATTCCGTCGGGGAGGCTGAAAAGGCCGTTCAATCGGCAAGGGATTCTATCCAGTGTGTAGTATCGGGGGCCACACTGTCCATCCCGTCGGTGAGGCCGGGAAAGGCCCAGCAGCCGGCTTTATGGGACTATGCCGATGAGGTTGACACCCTTGACTTTTTACTTTCCTGAGTTTCAGAGAAATTTTCTTTGGAAATCAAAAAGAAATGATTAATTTTGCGCCCTCATTAAAAATACCATTTAGCAATGAAAAAAGATATTCATCCAAAAGATTACCGCCTGGTCGTATTTAAAGATATGTCGAATGAGTATGCATTTATGTCGAAATCGACCGTTAAAACAAAAGAAACCATTTTGTGGGAAGATGGAAAGGAATATCCATTGATTAAACTGGAAATTTCGCATACCTCTCATCCATTCTATACCGGAAAGATGAAGCTGGTTGATACGGCAGGCCGTGTTGACAAGTTTAAAAGCCGCTATCAGAAACATATTGACAGGAACGCTGCAGCAAAATAAGAGACTTCAACAATATTCCCT
>CAIYQH010000092.1 GCA_903928285.1 uncultured Bacteroidales bacterium | reverse complement strand
TGCTCATACTCACAAGCAGATTCCTCGATCTGATCAAATGGCATGCCCAGAACATCGACCAGAAGTCTCTCGGCCAGTCTGTGTCTGCGGATGATGGGCGAGGCCTGACTTTTTCCTTCGGCAGTAAGAGCTATCGCCGCGCCGGTTATGGTTACCAGGCCATTTTTTTCCAGTTCCGACAAAATCTCGTCATCGACAACGTATCCGGATGCGTTCTGATGTTCGTTTTTGACATTTTCCAGCGTGCAGAGCCCTCTCTCCTCAAATCTCCAGACAGTCTCGAGAACTTCATCGGTTACATGTACTACTTTCACGGAATACTCCTTAAAATCTGATATTGGCCAGTTGAAAATAATAGTTCATGATGCCGCCGGTGATAATGGCGCAGGTGGTGACCGAGCAAATAATGGTAAGGGCTCTCGGTATCCCCTGTTCTTTAATAATAAGCATGAAATTTGTAACGCAGGGGATAAAAAGGATCGTGACGACCATGGCGATAACCAGTTGCGTATGATTCATAACGCCGGCGTCCACCATTTTTTTCAATAAGGCAACTCCTGCTTCACCCCTGATGAAGCCCATGATAAGCGATTCCGCGAACTGGGGCGGCAGCCCCAGGAATCCCTTGATAACCGGCGCTGACAGATTTTCCACAAGAGCCAGCAGGCCGGTTTTTTCGGCAAAAAACAGGGCCAGCGCACTGATGATGAAAAGGGGTAACGCTTCCTGGAGAAACAGCACTGACCGGTAGGACGTCTTTGTCAGCACATTTTTGAGACTGGGAATGCGTATGGGCGGGATTTCCATTATAAAATTGGAAGGTTCTATTTTCATCAGTTTATTCAGGATGATACCGGTCGCTACGGTCAGGGAGAACACAATTCCGGCCACGACCAGGAAACATACGAAAGAAACCTGTGCCAGAATCGCCAGTATTACACTTAATTTGGCAGAACAGGGGATGCCGAGCGAAAGCAGAAAAATAGCTATGAAACGTTCCCGTTTGCTGTCCAGCACCCTGGTGGAGATTGTCGCCATGGTGACACAGGAAAAGCCGAGCACCATGGGGAGTACTGCCTTGCCGTTAAGTCCTATTTTTCTGAACAGCCGGTCAAGTAAGATGGAAAGTCGGGGAATATAGCCTGAATCCTCAATACATCCAAAGGTAAAAAAGAAAACCGTAAGGATGGGTAACAACAAACCGAATACAGGCACCACCGCCATGGTGTACAGTCCATATTCACCCATGATCATCTGGCGCATAAAGGCATAGGGCAGAAGAGACACGGCATTTTTCAGGAGCGGAGCCACCATTCCGGTTAAAATGTCATTTTGCAGAAAATCCACCACAATTCCAGCGGCAAATTTACCGACGATAAAATAGAGCATGGTAATCAGCGCCACCAAGATTATGGATCCAGCTACCGGAGTCAAGGCCAGATCGCCGATCCTGTTTAATAACGGCGTTGTTGTCACCGGGGTAAAATAGACCGTTTCATCATATAACGCATCAGCCCAGAGGTCGTTAGCCCTGGAAACAACCATGGCCAGAGGACGCTGGAATGATTGACTGGTGTTTCTGATCATTTGCAGGGCATTCTCATGGTCGCTTATCCCGATTCTTTGCTGTGCCCACCAGGATGTCGGCTCGTCGCCGGCGAGCGAAAAAAATGCCAGGGTCCGTTTTTCCCATTCCGTGCATGCCTCAGCGCCGATAAGCCCGGCCAGATGCTCGACCGCTGCAATGAGTCGCTCGGGCAATCTGGATGGATAACAGGGTTTTAATGCCTTACTCAAAGCCGATATCAGAGTCGGGATACCTACCCCTTCTGAGGCAATCGTCTCAACAACTGGCGTTCCCATCATTTCTTCCAACTTGTGCCGCTTGACCTTGATCCCCTTTTGCGCTGCCTCATCCACCATATTGAGGGCAAGGACCAATGGAACGTTGAATCCGGCCAGCAACGAAGTAAGGAC
>CAIYQH010000091.1 GCA_903928285.1 uncultured Bacteroidales bacterium | reverse complement strand
GTTTGTTCCCCATGAGAAAGCAGGATATGTTGTTACCCCTGATCCTGCTGCAATCGCCCGGGCGATCGTTCGCTTTTTTAATGAAAAAAAGGAGACTGAATTTTCAGCCAATGCCGCGGTTGAAAAAGCCAAATATTCGTGGAGCCGGATGACCGGTGCCATCGACCAGCTCATCTCCCGCCAGGAAAAATGATACGGTAACCTGCCGTTGTATTCCAATAAATTTGCCGTAATTTCGTTATTTGTTATTTACCTGAACCATTATTATGATCATACGAAGCAAAGCCCCGTTACGGCTGGGCCTGGCCGGGGGAGGCACCGATGTTGCCCCCTTTTCGGAACTTTATGGCGGAGCTATTCTTAATGCGACCATCAGCATGTATGCTTATGCCAGTATCAGGCCCACCCATGATGGCAAAATCGTGTTCAACTCGGAGGATAAAAAGGAGTATTATACCCTCGATTCGGCCGACCAGCTGGATATTGACGGGAAACTTGACCTGCACAAGGGTATCTATAACAGGATCGTTCACGATTTTTCACACAAGCCGCTCTCGTTCGAGCTGACGACCTACGTCGATGCCCCCCCGGGATCGGGTCTCGGTACTTCGTCGACGCTGGTGGTTGCCATCGTGGGCGCCTTTGCCGAATGGCTCAATATCCCCATGGGCGATTATGACCTGGCCCACCTGGCCTATGAGATTGAACGCACCGATCTCGGCATGGCCGGCGGAAAGCAGGATCAGTATGCAGCAACCTTCGGGGGGGTGAATTTTATGGAGTTTTTTAAAGAGGATAAGGTCATCGTAAATCCCCTGAGGATCAGGGAAAAATACCTCGATGAACTGGCTCACAACCTGATCCTGTATCACACCGAAACAAGCCGCCTTTCCTCGAAAATCATTGAACAACAAACCAAAAATATCCTGGCAGGGAACGAAAAGTCGCTCGAAGCCATGCACAAACTCAAAGAGCAGGCCCTCATGATGAAAGAGGCCATCCTGAAGGGGGAGCTGGATAAAATCGGGGAAATTCTCGATTTTGGCTGGCAATTCAAGAAAAACCTGGCCAAAGGGGTCAGCAATGACTACATTGATGATATTTACGATACCGCCATGAAAAATGGCGCCACAGGCGGAAAGATATCGGGCGCAGGCGGGGGAGGGTTCATGTTCTTTTACTGCCCCGGCAATAACCGGTCGAGGGTGATCGAAGCGCTGAATAAATTCGGCGGACAAACAAAACGATACGAGTTTGCCTCAAAAGGGCTGGCTACCTGGACCATTTAACATAACCATCAAATAACCATTTTTCGATGAACAATTTTCTGGAACTTGCAAAGGCCCGTTACTCGGTAAGAAACTATCTTGACAAACCGGTAGAGGAGGAAAAGCTCCATTATATTCTGGAATGCGGCAGGATCGCCCCATCTGCCGCCAACTTTCAACCCTGGCACATCATCGTGATCAGGGATACGGAGATGCGCAAACGGATGGCGGTGACCTATCCCAGGCCCTTCTTCCTGGAGGCGCCGGTGATCCTGGTCATCTGCGGGGACCACAAATTAGGATGGAAACGCCGCGACGGGAAAGACCATACCGATATCGATGCCGCTATTATTACCGATCACATGACCCTCGCCGCCACCGAACAGGGGCTGGGTACCTGCTGGATCTGCAATTTCGATACCGTTCAATGCAGGGATATACTGAAACTGCCTGACCACATTGAGCCGATTGCCTTGCTCACACTGGGTTATCCCGGGAAGGAGCCCGACGACCGCGCCCGCCATCTCATACGGAAGGAGCTGAAGGAGGTCATTCGCATTGAAAGCTGGGGCGGGAACAATTTTCAGAAAATTTGATGGTGTAAAATGCACATGATAAACTCTTATTTAGCACGATGCCATTTTTTACAGCTTTTTGAACCGTATGCTTTTTTCAGGCTGTAATTAGTAAGCAAATTAATAAAACCGGTCAGCCTAATCCCAGAAGGAATCCCAAAAATATTTCTCTTTTAATATGAACCAACGTATTGCATATATTTCTCTTTTAGTGAAGGATTACGATGAAGCAATTTCATTCTATACCAACAAGCTACAATTTGAAATTATAGAAGATTCCATTCTGAGCGACCAGAAACGTTGGGTAGTCCTTTCCCCATCGGATCAATCCGGGTGCGCAATTCTTCTTGCCAAAGCTGTCAATGAAGAGCAGTATGCAAGAATTGGGAACCAAACCGGGGGTCGGGTTTTTCTCTTTCTTACTACTGATAATTTCAGGAGAGATTATCAGAATTTAGTCGGTCAGGGTGTTGCCATTGTCCGGCAACCTACGGAAGAGACCTATGGAACAGTTGCCGTGTTTGCGGATTTGTACGGAAATTTATGGGATCTCATCGAACCTGGTAAATGAACGCGGACATTGGAGTTTTCAGGAGTAATACTTGTATACTCCTGCAAACGGTTAGGGATTTGTGACCCGGTGATCATTTCACCATTGAAAAAACTCTAATATTTTTTACCTTTACTGGTTCATATTTTCAGAATTTCATCATTTATCCGGTAATAAAGCAACTCAAGAATCATAAAATGCAAATCATAGAATCCATCAAGGCATCCATCGATGTCAAGCAGAAGCTGATGACCAATTCCTACCTGATAAGTGAAATCAGGAAGGTTTCGGTTGCCTGTACCAACGCCTTTTCACGGGGCAACAAGGTCCTTTTCTGCGGAAATGGCGGTAGTGCGGCCGATGCCCAGCACCTGGCAGCCGAATTTTCAGGAAGGTTCTATTATGACCGTCCGCCGCTGCCATCGGAGGCGCTGCATGTTAACACGTCGTACCTGACGGCAGTCGCAAACGACTACGCCTACGACGAGGTGTATGCCCGTCTGCTCAAGGGGATCGGCAAAAAGGGCGATGTGCTGATCGGTATCTCCACCTCCGGAAATTCCAAGAACATCATCAGGGCCTTTGAGGTGGCGCAGGAGCTGGATATCATCACCGTTGCCCTGACCGGGGAATCGGGAGGCAAACTGAAGGAGCTTGCCGATTTCCTGATCAATGTGCCATCGGAGGATACGCCCCGGATCCAGGAGTCGCATATCATGATCGGTCATATCATTTGTGAACGGGTCGAATCCACCCTGTTTCCTAAAGAGGGCTGATCTTGGAGGCAATTATCCTCGCCGGGGGGTTCGGAACACGGTTGAAATCACTGGTCAGCGACGTTCCCAAATCGATGGCCCTGATCAATCAACGGCCATTCCTGGAATACCTGTTCGATTACCTGATCTCTCAGGGAGTCACCAAAGCAGTGCTCTCTGTGGGATATAAACACGAGATCATCGAAGCCCATTTTAATAAACATTACCGGACGCTTGAAATCGACTATGCCATTGAAGCGGAACCTCTGGGTACCGGTGGCGGGATCAGGCTTGCCTTCTGGAAGATCAGCGAGCCGAGGGCCCTGGTGATGAACGGCGACAGTCTTTTCAGAGTAGATTACCTGGCCATGATGGAGGCTCATCTCAAAAAAAATGCAGATGCCACCCTCGCCTTGCGGAAATTGGAAGATACGGGGCGGTATGGCAGGGTGTCGGTCAACCGCGCCATGAGGATCACGGGTTTCGCCGAAAAGCAGCAGGAGAGCGTCCCTGGCTATATCAACGGCGGCGTGTACATCATCGAAAAATTGCTGCTGATGGAGCCGGAACTGCGGGGAAGGTTCTCTATTGAAAAAGATTTTTTTGAACGCTACTGCGGCGATTCCAGGATGTATGGATTTCCATCGAAGGACTATTTCCTCGATATCGGAATTCCTGAAGATTATAACAAGGCACAGCATGAATTTGCAGGATTTAAGGATTGACGGCACCTGGAGCCTTTTCCTCGACCGCGACGGCGTTATTAACCGTCGCATCGTGGATGATTACGTGAAAACATGGGAGCAGTTTGAGTTCCTGCCCGGCGTGACGGATGCCATCCGCAAATTTTCACTGGTGTTTGGCCGGATCATTGTTGTTAGCAACCAGCAGGGAATCGGCAAGGGACTGATGACGGAAAAGGAACTTGAATCCATTCATCAACGGATGATGGAGGAAATCAGGGCAAAGGGCGGCAGGATCGATACGGTTTTTCATTCACCCTATCTCCATTCCGACAGGTCGGTCATGCGAAAACCCAAGGTTGGCATGGCGCTGAAAGCCAGGAAATTGTTTCCCGAACTTCGCTTTAACAGGTCGGTCATGGCAGGGGATTCCCTCTCCGACATGATCTTTGGCAAACGGGTGGGGATGACCACCGTTTTCATTGCCGGGGATGCCAAAACAGCTAAAAAATACCCCAGGCAAATCGATTTTCTCAGCCCCGACCTGATCTCCTTCGCCAATGCGATCTGAAAGCCATAACCCCAAATAACCCGCCCTGCCTTGAGTCCGACCATTATCATGCTTTGTTTTCTGACCTATACGGCGCTGCTCTTTGTCATTACCTGGCTTACGGCGCGGAAATCGACCAACCGTAGTTTTTTCATAGGGAATAAATCCTCTCCCTGGTTCGTGGTGGCCTATGGCATGATCGGTGCCTCAATGTCGGGTGTGACCTTTATGTCGGTTCCCGGATGGGTGGGTTCCTCCGGGTTCTCCTATATGATGGTGGTATTCGGGTATGTCTTCGGGTACCTGACCATCGCCAATGTGCTTTTGCCCCTATATTACAGGTTAAATCTCACCTCCATCTATTCTTACCTGGAGAGCCGGTTCGGCTTCTGGTCCTACAAAACCGGCGCATTTTACTTTCTCCTGTCGCGCGTGATCGGCGCCTCTTTCAGGATGTTCCTCGTGGTGAACGTTCTGCAGATCTTCATTTTTGATTACTGGCACATCCCCTTCTTTGTGACGGTGCTGGTCTTCATCGTCCTCATCCTGTTGTATACCTTTAAAGGAGGCATCAAGACCATTATCTGGACCGATACGATCCAAACCACCTTTATGCTATTGTCGCTGGTGATGTCGATCTGGCTTATCATTGACAGTATGGGGCTGAATCTTGGTGAGATGGTAAGCCAGGTTTACCATAGTTCCTATTCGAAAATGGCCATCACCGAATGGAGCGACAAACGCTTTTTTCTGAAGGAGTTGTTCAGCGGGGCCTTCATTGCCATCGTGATGACGGGTCTCGACCAGGAGATGATGCAGAAAAACCTGAGTTGCCGGTCGCTGGGCGATGCCAGGAAAAACATGTACACCTTTACAGGGATCATGGTATTTGTCAATTTCGTGATTCTGTTCCTGGGAGCGTGCCTGTACCTGTTTGCCACTGCCAAAGGAATCCGGCTCCCGGCCAGGAGCGACGATCTCTTCCCGGTCATTGCCATCAGTTACCTGGGGCCTGTTGCAGGACTTGTTTTCCTGATCGGGCTGATCTCGGCGGCCTATCCGAGTGCCGACGGGGCGCTTACATCCCTGACGACCTCCTTCAGCATTGATTTCCTGGGGATCAACAGGCGCGACGACATCCCCGAAACGCGCAAGAAACATATCCGGCAAATGGTTCATGTCATGTTTGCCTTTATCCTGCTGGTGGTTATAGTTTTGTTCAGGGCAATCAACGACAGGGCGGTAATCGACAAATTATTCACCATTGCGGGATACACCTACGGACCGCTTTTGGGCCTTTACAGTTTCGGGTTATTCACAAAATTTTCCGTCCACGATCGCTGGATACCCCTGGTAACACTGCTGTCTCCTGTCATTTGCTATTTCCTCAGCATCTATTCTGTTAATATCTTCCATGGGTACAGGTTCGGGTTTGAACTGCTGATCTTAAATGGAATTCTTACCTTTGTTGGGTTATTGCTATTCCGGAAACCTCCTTCGGGGGAATTAAAGAAATAATAATATCGGCTATAAATGTTTTATTAATGTTTAACTAATTTAATGATACATGGATAACTTACGTTTTCGTGCACTCGAGCTGGCCATGACCAGGAACCGCCATACCACTGCCTATCCTGACCAGAAGGCATCTGAATATTTCGGAGAACTTACCTTTAACAAGGCCGCCATGCGCGAGTACCTCACGGAGGAGGCCTATACCCAGGTGATGAATTCGATAGAAAAGGGAGAGAAGATCGACCGTAAAATCGCTGACCAGGTTGCGGCTGGTATCAAAGCGTGGGCCATCAGCAAGGGAGCCACCCATTATACCCACTGGTTCCTTCCGCTTACCGGCGCTACGGCTGAAAAACACGATGCCTTTGTCGACCCTGTCGAGGGCGGAAGAGGAATCGAAAAATTCAGGGGTAGTGAACTCACCCAGCAGGAACCTGATGCCTCCAGTTTTCCCAGCGGCGGGATCAGGAGCACCTTCGAAGCCCGCGGCTATACCGCCTGGGATCCCACGTCGGCAGCGTTCATTATGGACCGTACCCTTTGCATTCCAACCGTTTTTGTTTCTTATACCGGCGAAGCCCTTGATTTTAAGACACCCCTGCTGAAGGCCATCTATTCCATTGATAAAGCGGCGACGGATGTCTGCCAGTATTTTGACAAGGATATCACCAAGGTCTTTTCCACCCTGGGCTGGGAACAGGAATATTTCCTGGTCGACAGCGCCCTGCATCAGGCCCGGCCCGACCTGGTCCTTACCGGCAGAACCCTGTTCGGTCACTCCTCCGCAAAAGACCAACAGCTTGAAGACCACTACTTCGGGACCATCCCGCAGCGCGTACTGGCCTTTATGCAGGAATTTGAATATGAGGCCCATAAACTGGGTATCCCAGTAAAAACCCGTCATAATGAAGTTGCCCCCAACCAGTTTGAATGCGCCCCTGTTTTTGAAGAGGTGAACCTCTCGATCGATCACAACCAGCTGATGATGCATCTCCTTGATAAGGTTGCCAAACGACATGATTTCACGGTGCTGCTTCACGAAAAACCTTTCGGCGGCGTCAATGGCTCAGGCAAGCACAACAACTGGTCGCTGGCTACCAATACCCGTGAAAACCTTTTATCACCGGGGAAAACAACAAAGTCAAACCTGCGGTTCCTGACCTTTCTCGTAAATATTGTAAAAGCGGTACATGAACATGCCGACCTGATCAGGGCCATCATTGCCTCACCGGGAAATGACCACCGCCTTGGCGCAAACGAAGCCCCGCCGGCCATTATATCCGTGTTTATTGGCGCCCGCCTTACCCAGATGCTCGATGCCATCGAGAAGGCCGATTCGCATGTTTTTATCAATTCAGATACTGATAGCGGACTGTTAAAAGACCTGCCGAAAATCCCGGAGATCATGCTCGACAACACCGATCGCAACCGGACATCACCCTTTGCATTCACCGGTAACAAGTTTGAGTTCAGGGCGGTGGGATCAGCCCAAACCTGCGCTCCTCCGATGATCGTGCTTAACCTGATCGTTGCCGACCAGCTTAATAAATTCAAAATCGAGGTTGACGACCTTATTTCGAAAAAGGTGAACAAGGACCAGGCTATTTTCCAGGTGATCAAACGTTATATCAAGGAATCGAAAAAGATCAGGTTCGAAGGGAACAACTATTCCGAAGAATGGGTGAAAGAGGCTGCAAAACGCAACTTATCCAACCACAAAACCACGCCCGAAGCGCTTAAGGCCTTTGTCAGCAAAAAGTCGGTTGACCTTTTCAGCCGTAACAATGTCCTGTCAAAGCGAGAACTCGAAGCCCGCCATGAGATAAGACTGGAAAATTACACGAAGAAAGTCCAGATCGAATCACGCGTCCTGGGCGACCTGGCAGGCAACCACATTATTCCTGTTGCCATCCGTTATCAGAATATGCTGATCGAAAATGTCAAAGGGCTCAAACAGGTACTCGACCTTAAAACCTACGGTAAACTCTCGCAGAATCAGATGGAAACCATCACGGAGATCTCCGAACATGTGGATAAGATCAAAACCTATGTGAACCTGATGATCGACGCCAGGAAAGAGGCCAACCGCATTGAAGAGGCTGAAGAAAAGGCGTTTGCCTATTGCGAAAAGGTATTCCCGTTTTTTGAGCAGATCCGCTATCACGTCGATAAACTTGAATTGCTGGTTGATGACGAACTCTGGCCTTTACCCAAATACCGCGAACTGCTATTTACCCGCTAAATTAACGAATATGAAGAAGTTTCTGTTTACAGCGATCATGGTGCAATTCCTTTTGGGTTGCACCGTGTTCGGGCAGATCAATGTGTTGCGCATCGATAACAATGCGACCCCGCTTACCAAAGAGGGTATTTTTTATTCACTGCCCCGTACGGTTGTCAAAATTGATGTGAAAATTGACAGGATCGAAAATTACAAGGGGCCGTATGCCGATTTTGCAGCCCGGTTCCTGGGTCTGAAGAATGTGATCCCTGCCAATTCGGTTGATTATAAAGTCAGTGAAATCACCATTACTACCTACCCTGAGCCCGATCCCGACCAGTATTATTTTATTGAACTGGGCGACAAGATCTCGAAGGGTGAAAAGGAGGGGCTGCTTTCACTCAGTGATGCGGGTCTCATCCTGGGGTCGATCGCCGGAGGTAATGACACCCTGACGGGGTCGGTTAAGGTCAGGAAATCGGTGGAGGCGCCACAGGAAAACGATAAAGATGTGTTTGGCGAACTCTTCAAGTATTCGGCTGATGCCAGCGTTTTTGAGAAGGTGGATACGATCCGCAGAAAAATCAATGTCGACACCATGACCGTTGAACGTCAGTACCTTAAAAAGACCATTATTGAAAAATCTCCTGAGCAAAAGGCCAGGGAGGCGGCCGACTTCATCTCCAAGATCAAGGAAAACCGTTATACCCTGATCAGCGGGCAGCAGGAGGTCAATTACAATAAGGAGACACTGGAATATATGGATACGCAGCTCAAGATCATGGAGAAGGAATATATGAAACTCTTTACAGGGATCAGCCTGCATAAGAGCATGTCGTTCAGCTATAAATATATCCCGATCCCCAACCAGATCAACACCGAGATCCCGATCTTCAAATTTCTCAGGAGCAAGGGTGTCATCGACCTGGATGAGGCAGGGGGCAAGGTGGTCACCATTAAAATCCAGCGGGTCGGCAACACCAATACCGTTACCAATTACCTGAAGAAGGTTGAAAAAGACACCAAAACGCATGGTTTCTCCTACAGGATCCCTGAATTGGCAAGGGTTACCGTTAAAGTTGATGAGAATATCCAGGAGGAGACCCAGTGCCTGGTGAGCCAGTTAGGCGTGATCAGCTGGCTGCCGGCTGACAAATGGCAGGTTCAGTTCCACAAGGAGACCGGCGGGATCAAGGGTTTGAAGATTCAATAAATAACCCGGCGGATCCTGACCAGTTTTTCAAGAAGCGACTCAAGCTGATCAAGCGGCAGCATATTTGCACCGTCTGACCTGGCTTGCAAGGGGTTGGGATGGGTTTCGATAAAGAGACCATCAGCCCCGACGGCAACGGAGGCCCTGGCAATAGTTTCAATAAGGTCGGGCCTGCCGCCGGTTACCCCCGAAGGCTGGTTTGGCTGCTGCAGCGAATGGGTCACATCAACGATTACCGGCACCTGGTGCAGCTGCATCTCAGGGATATTCCTGAAATCAACAATCAGGTCGTGATAGCCAAAGGTGGTGCCACGTTCGGTGAGCATTACATTCGAGTTCCCGGTTTGCTGCACCTTTTGCACGGCGTAGCGCATCGATTCGGCTGAGGAGAACTGCCCCTTTTTAATATTTACAATTTTCCCTGTTTTTCCCGCTGCTACCAGTAACTCGGTCTGCCTGCACAGGAAGGCCGGTATCTGCAGTATATCGGCATATCCGGCTGCAATAGCAGCCTGTTCTTCGGTGTGGATGTCGGTCAGAACGGGTATTCCCAGCTCAACACCAACCTGCCCGATCAGCTTTAACGCCTTTTCAAGACCTATCCCTGTAAATGAATCGAGACGGGAGCGGTTTGCCTTCTGGTAGGATGCCTTGAAAATAAAGGGGATCCCAAGCCTTTCGGTGATTTTGCGGATATGGGCCGCAATCTGCATCGGCATGGCTTCATCTTCCACGACACAGGGCCCTGCTATCAGGAAGAAATTTTCGGATTTATTGTTTTTCAGGTCGTTATAAAACGTTGTTGTCATATTTTCCTCACCCATGGATGTTGTTTTTTACCGGGGAACCGGCCTGAAGCTTAATATTTGTATTTGTCTTTCCACATCGACTTCAACCGCTGCCTGATCTCATTTTCCCGCTGGTTGTTCTGCGGATCGTAAAATTTTGATCCCTTGATCTTCTCGGGCAGAAATTCCTGCTCTATGAAATTGTTGTCGTAATCGTGTGCATATTTATAGTCCTTGCCATACCCGATTTTTTTCATCAGGTTGGTTGGGGCATTGCGGATATGCAGGGGCACCGGCAGGTCGCCGGCCTCCCTGAACGATCGCTGTGCGTTCCTGATCGCCATGTAAGATGCATTGCTTTTAGGGGAGCAGGCAAGGTAGATGGCTGTTTGCGAAAGGATCAGGTCGCATTCGGGGTACCCGATCACCTCTACGGCCTGGAAACAGGAGGTGGCAAGCAGCAGTGCGTTGGGATTGGCATTGCCGATATCTTCCGATGCCAGGATCAGCATGCGGCGCGCGATGAACTTCGGGTCCTCGCCCGCCTGGATCATGCGTGCCAGCCAGTAAACTGCCGCATTGGGATCGCTGCCCCGCATCGATTTGATAAAGGCCGAGATGATATCATAATGCATCTCCCCGGTTTTGTCGTACATGGCCAGGTTCTGCTGGATGATCTTGATGGTCTTTTCATTGGTGATGATAATAGGAGACCCCTGTTTCAACTCGGTGGTGACGATCAGCTCAAAGGCATTCAGTAGTTTGCGTGCGTCGCCGCCCGAGATCCGCATCATGGCCTCAGGTTCGTCTATCCGGATATCAACCTTGAGGCTGTTCTCCAGATGGATTCGCCCCTGTTCCAGCAACCTGAGCAGGTGATGCTCCTCCAGTGGCTTCAGGATATAGATCTGGCATCTCGACAACAGCGGCGAGATCACCTCGAACGACGGGTTTTCAGTGGTGGCGCCAATGAAGGTCACCACCCCCTTTTCAACGGCCCCCAGCAGGGCGTCCTGCTG
>CAIYQH010000090.1 GCA_903928285.1 uncultured Bacteroidales bacterium | reverse complement strand
TGCATTGCCTGCATTGCCTGCATTGTTTGCATTGTTTGCATTGCCTCCAAGTTCTCTGTGCGTAAGAAAAACCAGGGCCATCGAAATTGCAACGAGGGTGATCCCTGTATAGGCAACCCATCTTCTGTTGATTTTCTGTTCTGTCCAGAAATCGCCTCTTTCATCTTCAGGAATGGCGGGGAGGATCTTTGCCTGGAGTTCGATGGCCTTCAGGCAGATGACCACGATGAGAAGGCTGAAAAAAAGAAGATACCCTCCCATTCTAACCTGCCACTGGGTGGTAAAGAATGCTTTCCGGGCCAGCAGGTCGAGTGTGCGGACCTCCTGGCGCAGTTGTTCATCCCCCGGGTCGGCATGCAGTTTTTCGCCGAGAATCTTCAGGCTGACTGCGTTCAGCGGGTCGGCACGCTTTACCTGGATATAATTCACGATGATCAGAACGCACATGATGACAGCAAATGCGGCGCTGATCATGGCGATGGCGTGCAGTATCCTTTGGTCACCCCTCTTTCTCATGGTCAATTATATCAAAATTTTCCTTGTTGGCCGGTCAGGTTGTAATGCCGTTAAACCGTTTTTTTCAACAGGGCAATAATCCACACAACGGGCACAGCTGTAGCAGGCGCCTTTGTTGGGCGTATAGTCGGTCCGGTAACGGGTCAGCAGGCGGCTGGCCAGGATGATTCCAAAAACCATGCCGATAAAACAACCCAGCATCCAGCCCCCGGTATAAAACTGCCTGAGCACGGCGGAGGCCTCTTCGTTGACCTGGATGATGGTTTTGCCCGATGTGCGGTATGCCGCGATCTCGAATGGTTCCGCCCGGTCGCTGAATTTCCCGGGGTCCTGCAGCATGGAGGCAAGACGAACTTTGCTGTTTATTCCAGCAAGTGTCCGGTGTAACTGCGACCCGGTCCAACCCCCCAATACGACAAAGAAGGGAACCAGCAACGATATCAGGATCAGTTTTCGCACAGTAACCGGCCTGGTTTCGGGGTTCCTGCCGGTCAGGGGCATGTCGATGGCATCGTAGGGGCAGGACGATTCACAAAGCCGGCACTGAATGCATGCTGCCGGCGTAATGGTAAGATGTTTCCATGAAAGCCTGCTGACCCAGTTGAGCAATACGCCATAGGGGCAAAGGTAGCGGCAGTAGGGCCTGGCAATAAAAATTCCCGAAATCAGCAGTGACATGGCAAAGAAGAGCATCCCGAAGGTAGCATTGAACCTGAAGATTCCTACGAAGGGGTCATACCGGCAGATGATGAAATCGGTCCCGGAGGCGGCATAAAGGATAGCCAAACCAAGGTATATGTATGGAAAGGTGCCCAGTATGGCATTCAGCCGCGGGTCCATTTTCCGTGGACGGAAGGAGATAAGGTCCTGCATGGCCCCAAAGGGACAAACCCCCGCGCAGAATGTCCTCCCAAAAAAGAGGGTGAAAATCAGCGGGAGGATGAAAAATGCCAGGACGGCCAGGGGAATAACATAACTTCGTTCAAACAGGGCCAGCACCACATTCTGCAGGGCGCCGACCGAACAGACACATCCCTGGCGGTAGAAGCCAAAATAGGCCAGCGAAAATAACGATGTCCAGAAAATGGCGATTCGCGATCTTTTCTTCAGCGCCAGCCAGGAAGCCAATGAAAGGGTCAGCGCAAGAACGATCACATCGACCATGGCCATGAATGGCGCACGGGCCGTTGGCTGCAGCGTTTCGGGCTGAAGGTAACCCGATTCAAATTCAGGTTTCGGGAACCGCTGCACACCGTACGCCATATCCACGATCTGGATGAGGAAGACGATGATCAGTAAAAGGATAACCCGGCCCTTGTTCCCCATTTATTTCGGATTTTCCAGCGTGATTTGTCTCAACAGGTAGGGTTTCCCTGCCGGCACCCGGCTAAAGGCATCCGCCGGACACGAACGGGCTATGGAGCATTGGTTGCAATGGACGCATATATCGTGTCTTACCTGCAGTTGCAGGGATCCGTTGCCGAAGGCGCCGCAACCCTTTACACACTTCCCGCAACCGATACACAAGGGTTCATCAACGGTATATTCAAAAAAGGGATCTTCCACATATTTCCGCTTGAGCGCATTGGTCGGGCATAACTGGTTTTCAGCGCCTGTATTCAGCGTCTTGGTACCCGGCTTGAAATATCCGCCACACAGGTCGCAATACCCGCAAATGGCATACACATGGGTACACCTCACAGCCGAGTGGGCCAGCACGCAGTTGGTGGCGCAACGCCCGCACTGAATGCACTTTGCAGGGTCGAGCTGCCACAGGATCTGACCTGCCTCACTCTTTTTTACCGCCAGCACGGCCAGTCCGCCCAGTCCCAGTACGACCGTGGCCCGGATGCCGTTGACAAGAAACTGCCGGCGGTTCAGCATAGGATTATTTCCCGTTTCGTCCGTCATCTCCATTTTCTTTTCCCGGTCCCTTTTTATCAGTTCTGAATTTCCCTGCCTCAGGCAGGGTGCAGCGATCCGACAACCCACAACCCGCGCAGGCATAGCTGCGCCGGCAATCGTCCGCTTTTTCCCATCGCCGCAGCATAGCCCCGCTGAACAGGAACAGCAATCCCAGGATTCCTCCCCGGGCCACGCCGGATAAAAACTCTCTTCTGCTGGCCATCGTTATATCGTTTACCGCTTCATTACAAAGATCCTCACCTGTTTGCGTGCGGGATCAAGCACGAGGATCCGTTCTTTCGAATCGACGGCCAGATCCAGTCCCCGGGTTCCTTCGTCGAACGAACCGGGGGTGGCGACCACACACTTGAAATCGCCGGCCGCGGAGTATATTTTAATGCGTTCAATAGCCTTTTCACTCGTCACAAAGGAGCCATCGGGAAGAAATGCGAAATTCGACGGGTTGCAGCACCCGCAGAAACCCTCCATGGCCATGGAGGCCTTCCCCCAGACAGAGACCATCGAACCATCGGGGGTAAACTGTTCCAGGCAGTGACGGCCGGGATTCACGACCCAGAGGACTCCCCTGCGGTCGATGCCAAGGTCAAACCAGGGACTGGGCACCAAGAACGCCGGAATACTGTCGTGGGGATCTTTTTCTCCTATTTTCCGCTGCAGGTTCCCGGCATGATCATAGCGATAAACCACCTTGTTGCCCGCATCAGCGATGAAAACATTGTCGTTGCTAACTGCGATGGAGGTGATCACTGCATCATCCCCGCAGCTTTTCCATTGTTTCAGCTTCTTTCCTTCTTTATTGAAGATTTCCAGATGATCCTCCATCCCAAGGTAAATGAGGCCATCCCGGTCAACATGGATGCAGCTTGCCGCTCCTTCCAGGGTGAAGGCCGTTTCCCGTTTTCCGGAAGGATCGTAAATTTCCACCCCCTTTTCACCTGCAACATAAATCCGGTCGGCTTTATCCACAGCAATGCCATGGATTTCGGCCAAGCCCGATTTGATCTGCTGTACCTCGCTATACCTTGGTACCAGCGTATCGTTACCCCTGATGGTCTTCATGTCGAGGGCATAAGGATTCACACCGCTATCGGGCTGACGGAAGAACATGTCCCAGAACATATAAGCAACCCCTGCGAGTAAAAAAACAAGGGCGATGATCAATACACTTTTTTGTTTCATCCGGCAATATTTTATTTTACAACGTTAACTGACTGAACAAAGTACCTGTTCCAACCGGATTATACAAATTCCTGTTGATTTTTTCATCTGGCTTTAATATCGAGACAAACCAGCTGCTTTGAATCCCGCATCAGCAGGTACCCCCCGGTGATGACCAAGGGACCCCATGAATCCTGGCCGTCGATGATCCTTGCTTTGTCTATATTGGTGAACCGCGACGGTGAAAAGCCGGCGATGGTCATCTCCCCGTCATCGTTCAGGATAAAAAACTTCCCGTCAGCCATGATGTATGGTCCCAGTCCAAAACGGTCGGTTTTCCCGCTGCTCATCACGATCTTCTTACAGTCTCCCGCTTTACAGCAAACAAGCTGATTCCGCATTCCTCCGGCATCCTTGGGTAATATCCCATACAGGTATCCCCCGCAGAAGATCGGAGTTTGCTGTTCGGAGGCAAGTCCTTCCTGCGGCTTGAACATCTGCAGTATCTCAACCCTGTACCTTCCTTCACTTCCCGCCACCTGGAGCAGGGCCGACCCTGCGCCATACCCTGCCGTCACAAAGACTTTACCATTATCCAGGATCACCGGGGAGGGGGCCACTACCGAAGGGGCAAACTCCCCCGTTTCCCACAGGATCCGGCCACGGTCGGCCCCGCTGGCCGAAATGCCGCAAACACCCCCTATGGCTGCATAAACATACATTTTTTTCCCGTTGAAGACCATGGGCATCACCGATGAATGCGACATTTTCCATCCCCTGGGATTGGGCGTTTCCCACACCTTTTTCCCGGTATTGCAGTCAACGGCGATCAGCAGGGCTTTGCCTCCCGTCGCAAGGATGGCGGTATCCTGGTCAATCATCGGGCACTGCCCTGTGTACCAGAAGGGCACCTCGGTACTGTACTCCTTTTCAAGATCAATTCCCCACAAAAAATCGCCATTGCTGCGCTTCACGCACATCACCTGACAGCGGGGGCCGATGGTCATTACGAATTTGTCGCTCACGGCGGGGATGGTCCTGGAGAGCCCATGGTTGCGTTTAAGATGCACGAGGTATCCCCGCCGCCACAGCTCTTCTCCTGTAGCCAGGGAAAGACAACGCAGCTGGTCGGTCTTTTTCACCTCGTCATAATCAAGCAGGTATACTTTGCCATGATAAACAGCGGGGGCGGCATGGCCATCGCCTACCGCCAGTTTCCAGAGGATGACCGGTCCGTTCTTTCCCCAGTGATCGATCAGCCGGATCTTCTCCTTGCAGATATTGTCGAAATCGCCTCCCCTGAACCGGGGCCAGCTTGTTCCGGGAATATCTACCTGCGTTTTAAAAAATTTGAATTCGGAGCCGATTTTTACCGGGACTCCTTTGGAGGCGCCCCCCTTTTTCCTGTTGTCCATTCCCGGAACCGAGACTGTGAAGTTACTGACTGGGTTAAACAAAAACCACCATGCCAGCATGGCAAGTGCTGCAGCAATAAATGCAGGAATGATTATCCTGGCAGGGTAGTTCCTGGCCATGGGTTACTTCCGGATATCGTAAGCCATCAACGCCTTCCCATGCCTGATGTAGAGAACACCATGGCTGATCACAGGATGTGAAAAGTGCTCCTTGGTGCCTGCTGTGATTTTAAAGGTGCCTTCAATTATCATGTTCTTCGGGCCGGGATTGACAAGGTTCATCTCACCCCGCTGATTGTAATAATAGAGCATGCTGTCGGCCCAGATGATTGATCCGGCACCGCATTTGAGTGAATCGACCGCCATGCCTGTTGCAGCATCCAGGCATTTCAGCTGCCTCTTCTCCGAGAGACAGGTATAGATATTGTTGCCAACTTTTACAAATCCTCCCATATAATTGTCGATGGCTTTATTTCTCCATACCTGGGTGATCTGCTTGCCGTCGTCGGATAATTGCAGTTTTACCGCACAATTCCCGTCGCCGGCGATATAGTAGATAAATCCCCTTTCATAATAGACTGTGTTGCTGTGGGTGTCGCCGTTACCGGGTTTCCGCTCCGCAACCGGGATGTTGTCCTGGTCGTGCGTCCAAAGCAATTCGCCCGTTGCGGCATCGATACCCAGCATGGAATAAGCTGTGAAGGTTACCACGATATGGCGGTTCTTTAACCGGATCAGGTAGGGTGAATTATACCCGGGCACTTCATTGTGAGCTTTGCAGACCCACACAATCTTACCGGTATAGCGGTTCAGGGCGACAACGCTGGTATCGGTGCCCCCGGGTACCAGGAATACCTTGTCGCCGTCGACCAGTGATGATTCGGCATGGCCAAACAGGGTAAACCTGCCATGCAGATCCTTTTTCATGTCGACCGACCAGACTTTCATCCCCTTCTTTGATTCAAAGCAGGTCAGGTTGCCCAGCCCGGAGCAGACGTAAATCAGGTTCCCCTCCACGGTGGGGGCGCCGCGCGCACCCTGGTAAGAGACAACCCATTCTTTTCCATAGGATGATTTCCAGATCAGTTTTCCCTGGTGGTCGAAGGCAAAGAGGTAACCGACAGAGTCGATTTCACCTGCAATATAAAGCCTGTCGGAGGTTAGGGTCGGGGATGCATAGCCATTGCCGATCTCCTCTGTTTTCCAGAGCAATGCCGGTCCGCCCGGCGGCCACGACTTTAACAGGTTCGTTTCTTCATATTTGCCATCGCGCAGGGGACCGCGCCATTGGGCGAAATTTTGCACAAAACCCTGCAGGGTAATGGCCAGAAAGATTGCCAGGATACAGCACTGCTTTTTCATCATATTGTTTTTTAAGTCGGGTGAGAAGTTGAATCAAAAACTGAACAATCTAAATAATCCATCATTTTGTAACGGAAGTGCCTTGATTTACCAGAATCTACCTCTTCCTGATATCATAGGCCATCATGGCCTTTCCATGCCTGATATAGAGAATCCCGTCACAGATCACAGGATGGGCAAAGTGTTCCTTTGTTCCTTCGGTAATTTTAAAGGAGCTCAACAGCTCCATTTTTCCCAGGGCAGGCCTGATAAGCCCCATCACCCCCTGGTCGCTGTAGCAATAGAGCAACCCGTCGGCAAAGATGGTCGAACCACAGGCGAATTTCAGTGAATCCACGGTTACTCCCGTGGAGGCGTCCTGGCTTTCAAACTTGACTGGCCGGTACCTCGATCCATACAGGAAATTTTCGATTTTAATGAAACCTCCCTGCACGTTGCCCGATTTAAAATTCCGCCACACCTCTTTGATGGATTGCCCGTCGGGCGCTAATTCGAGCTTGACCATCCCGTTGCCGCCCCTGTCGTTGTAGAAGATAAATCCATTTTCATACAACGGCGTGTTGCAGTGGATGTCACTTTCCCGGTCCTGTTTTTGCGACCACAGGAGTTCCCCCGTGGTGGCATCAACGCCAACGAGGTGATGGATCATGAAGTTCACCAGGATTTTCCTTTGAGGCAGTTTGATGATCATGGGGGAGCAGAAAGCGGCAGAATCGCCCATGGCCTTTGACTTCCAGATAAGTTTCCCGGTGAACCTGTTCAGCGCTACGAGGTTGGTATCGCGTCCCCCTGGCGAACAAAAGATACGATCGCCGTCGACAAGCAGTGATTCTGAATAACCAAAGCGTACAATTTTCCCGTGCAGATCGCTGACCATATTGACCGACCATTGTTTCTCTCCTGTTTCGGCATCGATACAAACAACGTTTCCTTTCCCGGCACAATAATAAACCAGATTGTCAACAACCGTGGGGGTTGACCGGGGCCCGGGAAAGTTTTGATTCCATTCCATCCCGGTTTCAGTTTTCCAAAGTGGACCGCCGTTTTTATCAAAGGCATAGAGGTACCCGGTACTATCGGTTTCGCCCGGGACATAGATATGATCGGCGGTTATCACGGGCGAGGCATAGCCATTGCCAAGGCTGTCGATTTTCCATAGCTGCCGGGGGCCTTCGGCCGGCCATGACTTCAGGAGTTCTTTGTCGGGGTAAACGCCATCGCGGGCGACACCGCGCCACTGGGTAATGGTCTGGAGATATCCTGATGTGGTTAGCAGGATCAGTATTGCGAGGAACGAGAGCCGGGTTTTCATGGTGATATTTTATTTTTTACGGATATCATAAACCATCAGCGAGGTGCCATGCCGAACATACAGCCGGCCATTGCCGATTACCAGGTGAGCCCAGTGCTGGTCGGCCCCGAAAGGCACCTTGAAGGCGCTGACCTTTTTGAAAGAATCCATCAAAGGCTCCGCCAGGACGACCTCCCCGTTTTCACCATAGAGGAAAAGCATGCCATCCGCAAAGATGATGTTGCCGCGGCCCGTGATTTTTTCAGAATACATGGGCGCCCCGGTTTTCCAGTCGAGGCAGTACCATAACTTACCCGAATCATCCGATCCGAAGATCTTGCCGTTTACCAGTACAAAGCCTCCCATCCGGTTATCCAGGTTGGTGTTGCGCCACATCTCCTTAACGGAACTGCCGTCGCCGGCCAGTTTTAACATTACGCCACCCCTGCCGTAGCCGGAAACACAATAGATGCAACCATCATGATACAACGGTGTATTGGCATGCACCGACCAGGTATTGGGCTGATCGACGCTCCAGAGCAGTTTTCCGTTTGCGGCATCGACCCCAAGGATCGATTTTGCCGTTTGTACCACAAGCAGTTTCCGGTTTGGCAAATTGACAAGCGCCGGTGAGCCGTAGGCGCTGGCCTCCCCTTTGCCGCCGCTTTTCCAGATCAGCATGCCATTGTCGGGGTTGAGGGCAATGATGTTGGTGTCGGCGCCTCCCACCGTGCAAAACAATTTACCGTCGTCGATCAGGAGGTTTTCGGTGACGCCCCATTTGATATTCGGGCCATGGTAGTCTTTCAGCACATCGACACTCCAGATAAATTCCCCGTTGTCGGACTTGCGGCAAACCAGTTTCCCGAAACCGCTCAGCTGGTAAATTTTGCCATGATACACCAGGGGTGTGCTGCGCACGCCGGGCCAGCTTTCGGTCCACTCCTCGCCATACGGCACCTTCCACACAAGTTTCCCGTCCAGGTCAAAGCAATAGAGATAGCCGATGCCATCGGTGGTACCAGCCGTATACACATGATCGCCTGTCACGGCAGCCGAGGCATGCCCTGCGCCAAGCCCGTCAAAATGCCATAACAGGGCAGGGCCGTTGTCGGGCCAGGATTTCATCAGCCCGGTTTCCTGATAGATACCGTCGCGACCCGGGCCACGCCACTGGGCAATATCCTGGGCAAACAGGGTTGCATGTGCAAGACATCCCAGAAATACAAGATTCATGAGGGTTTTCATTTCTTTACTTAGTTTGTTGTAAGTTTAAATCCGGAATTTTCCAAGAGACATTGACCATAAGCAGGTCAAATGTTGTAACTGTGTTCAAAATTAGCAAATTATTTCATGTTATGTTCACAGGAAGTAATTACGGATGATATCTTTTTTGAATTTCCTGTTACTTCCGGGGGATTTCAATGAACTGAAGATCTTCATCGTTTTTTTCAGAAAAGAGGCATCAGTCACAGGCCATCGCTCAGTCAGCAAAAAAAGCACTACTCCGGACCATAATGTTTTTTCTCAGCGGATATTTCATTGAGATGAAGGGAAGCAAAGGTCTGACATTTGTCGGCAGCACTTCGTCAGGGATTCTTCAATATTTTGTTTCTTTGCAAACAGGAAATCTGTTCCGGAAAACCAGCACTTTGCCCATCCATGCCTGTTTATTTCCCGGAGTTAATCCTGCCCTGATGAAACATAGATTTCATATTCCTGCATTGCTTTCCGGGCAATCGGCCTTCATTAAAAATGCAGCCAAGCTGGTGGCAGGAACCGCCATTGCCCAGGTGATAACCTTTCTTATCACCCCGATCATTACCCGTTTGTTCACCCCTGCCGATGTTGGCGTATTTACCTTTTTCATCTCCCTTGTCGGCGGACTCGGACTGATTGCCACCCTGCGCTATGAGATGGCGGTGGTATTGCCAAAAGAGGAAAAGGATTCGGTAAACATGGCCTTCCTTTCGCTGGTGATTGCCTTTGGCCTGGGGCTATTCTTACTGCTGGTGATCATCCTCTGCATGGTGTTTCACTTTCCAAAAGCAACTGTCAACCCTGTATACAGGCAATGGATATGGTTTCTCCCGGTGATGGTATTCATGCTGGCATCGGGAAATGTTTTCCAGCACTGGTATAACCGGAATAAGGAGTACAGGACCCTGGCCATCGCCAAGGTGGTGAACTCCGCCGGAAACAACCTGCTTACCGTTTACCTGGGTTTGATCGGCATTGGCGTGTGGGGTTTGTTGCTGGGCAATTTCCTCGGATTACTGCTTTTCAACCTTTTCTTTGTGACCGGGATCCTTTTGCGGTACCGGCAAAAGGTTCACCATTTCGATTATCCACTTCAAAAGTCGCTTGCCGCGAAATATAAGGATCTGCCGCTCGCCAACACGCCGCAGATGCTGGTCGAGCTGGTCCAGATGTATGGGATCATCTTCCTTTTACAGGCCTATTTTTCATCGGAGATCGTAGGGTGGTATTCCCTGTCCCAACGGCTGCTCCAGGCTCCCATGTGGCTGATCGGCACCTCCGTTGCCCAGGTTTTCTATAAGGATGCCTCCGAGAAATATGTCAGGGATGGCGACCTTTCCGGACTGGTAAGGAAAACCATCAAACTCTCAGCTTTGCTGGGATTGCCGGCACTGATCGTCATGCTGGCTGCGGGGCCCTGGTTTATTGGTTTGATTTTTGGTCCGGCCTGGCGTGAAGCAGGGGTTTTTGCCAGGATCCTGGCTCCCTGGATGTTTTTTGACTTTATCCGCTCCGCGATCTCCTATACGCCACTGATTATCGGAAAAACCCGTTCCATGTTCTATATCTCCATTGCTGGCGCGGCGTTGATGATTTTCCAGATCTCCATCGGAGGCCTTTTTCTGAAAAATGAAATATCCGGTTTTATCCTCCTGTCTGCCACGCTAAGTCTGTATTCATTGGGCGTGATCTTATGGATCGTCAACTCAGCGAAGAAGAAATGCGTCGCATGAGTTACCGTTTCATCGCAGCAATTTCGTCGTAAATTTCTTCCAGTAACAGCTCCTTTTTATGAATGTCAAACTCACTCCTTACATAGTTCAGGGCAGTCATTCCCATTTCCCTGCGCAATGCTGCATTTTCTGCCAGCCTGACGATCGCCTCTGCCAGTTGGTCCGTATTCCGCTCTTCCACCAGGATCCCGGTTTTTCCGTTGGCAACTGCATAGGGAATCCCTGCATGAACCGTTGCAATGACGGGTAATCCCGCCGACATAGCCTCCATAATCGCACCGGGAATCCCCTCCTTGTTCCCGTTTATAGTGGTGATACTGGGATGAACAAAAACATCGGCATTTTTTAAAAGATCAAGATGGGCGGAAGATCCGTATTTGACAAATCCATGCATCAGGATGTTACCGGCTCCCGATACCCTTATTTGTTCGGCAACAGCCTCTTTTAACACCCCTTCCCCAACGATGTTCAACCTGATTTTACGGGAGGTTATCCCCGATGCTTTGACAAATGCCTCGATCAGCGTGTTATGTCCCTTTTTTTCATCCAGCAGGCTGATGATCAAAAAATCAATACACTCCCTCTCCCTGTAATCCCTGTCCATCGAAAACCTTCCGGTATCGGCTCCATGGTAATGGATCCTGATCTTTTCGGCGGGACAACCCAGGGCGATCAGATCGTGCTGCATGTCGGGCGACATGGCTGTAATCACCTTGACACCCGGATTGTCAAATACATTCCTCCTGAGCATGACCGCCCCCAGACCGTTGAATTTTGCAGGGAATGAGGTGCAGTCGTGGCCGTAAAAAGATACGATTGCCGGAATACCCATCCTCCTGATTACCCTGGAAAAAAGGATGGCCTCCACCCCATAATGGACGTGAAGTACCCCGGGTCCGGTCTCCCGCAGCCAGCCCATCAGTTTTCTCTCATCAGCAGAGGTAAACTGCAAAAAATTGCTGCAGATAAAAGACCCAAGTGGCCCGTTTACAGCTTGGTAAGTCAGGAAACGTGAGGAAATTTCATCAAAGAGTACGCTCTCCCGTTTCTCGGTATAGGCAACCGATGGCAGATAACGGATATGGTGCATGATCTGGTTGCTGACAAAGGATGTGGCAGGAGGAAGGAAGGTTCGGATAAGATGTGTAACACCGGGTTGCATGGGATGGGTTCTGGTTTATGATTGATGCCGGCCGGCTTGCCCAGCCGTGCGAAACCGCCGGAAAAGCCAGATCAGGTTGTTTATACTGGTGAGCTCTATATAGGCCAGGGATATGAACCCGGCGACATCTCCCAGGGTAAGCCGTGAAATCCTGATCATCGAAAGGTTGAGTTTCAGCCTGAACTGTAGAGACAAACGTTTCATTTTTATGGTTCTGTTCCCGGGAAATTTCAGTTGAAAATACTCGATCGTCCGAATCTGGGAAATCAGGAAATTAAACTTATCGTGATGATAATTCTCCTCATGGATGACATAATGAATGATACGATCCGCGATGAATTTGTATTGCACCGACCTGTCCGAAAGCAACTCCAGGTAACAGGCCCAGTCGTCGCTTCCCGGGTGCCGGGCCGATACCTGCCTGAAATCGCAGCGGACCCGGGTTGTGTTAAACACCAGCATACTGGGGGTGATCAGGAAATTTGCCCTGGCAATTTTATTAAATGAGAGCTTGTTATGGTAATACAAAATCGGACGGTGGGTATGCTGGCTTTCATACTCCAGTTCACCGTTCAGCAGGAAAAAACTGACAGTGTCCGAAAGGTTCTTTTCCAGAACAGAAAAATAGGACAATCCAACATAATCATCCTGGTCAATAAAGGTCAGAAATTTACCTGTGGCCATTGATTGGCCTGCCATCCGGGAGGCAGCAACGCCAAGGTTGACATCATTTTTCAGGAAGACCTGCCGGATAGGACCTGATTCGTCAAGCACCCGGCCCAGCAAGGATGAAACAGTTGAAATGTCCGATCCCGGTGAGTCAATGATGACGATCAGTTCAACCAATAAATTGCCGGAAGATGCCTTCAGGCTTGCAAGCAGGGATCCGGTAAGGTGGGGAAGAAACTTCTCCCCGTTAAAAAAGGGTACAACAATGGAAATATCGGGTAAGGGTTTTTGCGAATGATTATTCAAATCAGCAATTATTTGGTTTGATAAAAAATGTTGGTTTTCAGCAAGGTTGCACCATTTGAATGAGCTGCCAAAATTATGGAATTCCCCGGGAAAAAG
>CAIYQH010000089.1 GCA_903928285.1 uncultured Bacteroidales bacterium | reverse complement strand
TCAACATCCTTGTAGCCGCTGGAGCGCATTTCGGGGCGGTTGGCCTCAAATTTCTTGGCCGTGCAGGGCATGATGGATACGGAAACCACCTGTTTCGGGTCAAGTTTGCGTTTCTGGGCGTAATACGTTTTTGCCAGGGCGCCGAACATCTGTTGCGGCGATTTGCAGGTTGACAGGTTAGGCAGGTATTCCGGGAACGTATGTTCAATGAATTTTATCCATCCGGGCGAGCAGGAAGTGGCCATGGGGAGCGATACCGTTGGGTCTTTGTCAACCAGGGCTCTCTTCAGGCGGGACAGCAATTCATGTCCCTCTTCGATGATGGTGAGGTCGGCGGTAAAATCGGTGTCGAGCACCGATGAAAAGCCAAGACGTTTGAGGGCAGCCACCATTTTGCCGGTAACGATTTTGCCGGTAGGCATGCCAAGCGCTTCGCCAAGGGCAACGCGCACGGCAGGAGCTGTCTGGACAACAACGTGTTTCGTCGGGTCGTAGATCGCATCCCAAACCTGGTCGATGTAGTTGCGTTCGATCAGGGCGCCGGTCGGACAGCGGTTAACGCATTGTCCGCAATTGGTGCAAACCACTTCAAACAAAGAGTGTTCAAAGAAAGTAGAGATCTTCATCTTGTTACCCTTATAAGCGACGCCGAGGGCGCTCACGCTCTGCAGTTCCTCACACGTGCGCACGCAGCGCTGGCAGCGGATACAGCGGCTGTCATCCTTGATGATGGCCGTGTTGAACATGTCGATGGTATATTTCTTATCGGGGACCAGGTCGAGGAAGAGGTGGTCTCCGGTAAGCATCTGGGACGCCAGTCCCTGGAGTTCGCAATTGCCGTTCTTGTAGCATTTGGTGCAATCGGCGTTGTGTTCCGACAACAGCAGTTCCACGATGTGCTTGCGTGCCATGCGAACCTTCATGCTGTTGGTATGGATCACCATGCCTTCTGAAACAGGCGTTGCACAGGATGCGGGGAGGTTTCTTACTTTTTCCTGTTCCACCACGCAAACACGGCAGTTTCCCGCCACGCAGAGGTCTTCGTGATAGCAAAGGGTTGGTATATGAATATTCAGGCTGCGGGCTGCTTCAAGGATGGTCGTCCCTTCATCTGCAGAGACTTTAATATCATCGATGGTTAGGTTTATTTTATTAGCCATATCTCGTAAGTATAATTTCTTGTTAATACTGAATTAGTAAATCATTTCTTCCTTGAAGTTGTTCACGATCGAGGAGAAAGAATTGGCTACCGATTGGCCCAGACCGCATTTGGCGGTGATCTTCATGCTTTCGCTGAGTTTCATAAGCTGATCGAGGTACAATGCTTTCTTTTCGCCTTTCTTCACTGCGACGATTCCCTTCAGCAGCTGCTGGCAGCCGACGCGGCACGGGGTGCACTGTCCGCACGATTCTTCTTCGAAAAATTCGAGGTAGTTGTGCAGCACATTATACATGGAACGTGAACTGTTGAAGATCATCATCGATCCGCCGGTAGGAACGCCTTCGAAGCCGATCACCGTATCTTTGAATTTCTTGCGCGGGACGCAGAAACCGGAGGCTCCTCCCACCTGTACGGCTTTGGTATCGCCATCGCCGAATTCATCCACGAACCGGTCGAGGGGCATACCCAGCTCTAGTTCATAGATTCCCGGGATCGGCGTATCTCCTGAAACGGAGAACACTTTTGAACCGCGCGAGTCGGTGGTGCCTAATTTTTTATACTGGTCGGGGCCGAGGCGCATGATCATCAGCACGTTGACAAAGGTTTCAACGTTGTTGATCACGGTGGGCTTTTTCATGAAACCGCTGGTGGTAGGGTAGGGAGGTTTGTTGCGGGGTTCGCCGCGTCCGCCTTCCAT
>CAIYQH010000088.1 GCA_903928285.1 uncultured Bacteroidales bacterium | reverse complement strand
TGAATCTGGATGAAAAAAAGGGTGTCATAACGATCCTTACATCAAGGTTGCCAACCGACCGGGACGCCCTGATAACCCTGACTTATAACAAAAGCAGATAACCAAACCTGTTATTAAAACTATTCTTTCCCTTTTCCTGCTGATGATGACGACCGCCGCCTATCCCCTGAGAGGCTGGCGTGATCATGAGATGGAGGTCAGGGTCACCGAGCGCATCGTCAGGGTAAAAAAACTGATCGTTGAATAAGGCTCCGCTGCCACACCTCCAATTGAATATTGTTTTTCAATACCCCCGTGCAGTATCCTGAGGTGTTTCAGTTAAGAAAATTACAGATTTCGCGTTTCACTTTCCTGATCTTTTCCACCTCCATTTACACCACCTTGCGGTCATAGGTCAGCATGCCGTTAACCTCGCTTTCAACGTCGGGGGTCTGGGTATAGATGGCTGCAGAGAAGCCCGACAGGATAAGCTTTTTCAGTTTCCCGGCGAGTTCAACATAGGCATTGGTAACCTCTTCGGCAGTTTTGTATTTGACATATCCCCAGTTTCGCTCTTTATTCCAGAGATGGTTTTCCACGGCCAGCCCCAGTCCCCCGAATTCGCCAAGCACATTAGCCCGGTTGCCGTCGTAGAGGGTCATCTCCGGGTCAGGGTAATGGTGAATGTCAAGCATATCGCCGAGCGGGCTGGCCGGCAAGGGCCCTGGCAGTGGCAAGAACCTTCCCCTCCTGAACGACCTTAACCTCCATAATGACATTTTCAGAGGGATGTGCAGCATCGGCTGTAACAGCAACAGTTCCCCTGTCGATATCGGGAACGGAGGTAACCGCGGTGAACCTGTTTTCCCCTTCAGGCTCAATCCATACAGTTTGCCAGATCCCGGTTACCGAGGTATACCAGATACTCCCGGGTTTTGTCACTTGTTTGCCTCTTGGCTGATAACCGTCATCGGCAGAATCCCAAACCCTTACAGTCAGCTTCTCCGGTTTTCCCTGGACAATCACAGGGGTAATATCAAAGCTGAAGGCGGTGTTTCCTCCCTGGTGCGACCCGATTCTGACATCATTGATCCAGATGTCGGCTTTCCAGTCAACAGCCCCGAAATTAAGTATAACCCGCCTGTTTTTCGAGGAAGCAGGGATGGAAAAGGAGGTGGAATAACAGAGTTCCTGCTGATCCCCGATAGGCTTCTGAACTCCCGACAGACTCGACTCGACCGGGAATGGGACGAGGATCTTATCGTCAAATTTCGCGGGCACGGGAGATCCCTTGGCAAGGATGGCATAATCCCACAACCCGTTCAGATTCAGCCATTGTTCCCTGACCAGGGCCGGCCGGGGATATTCGGGCAGCGGGTTCTCCGGATCAACTTTTGTAGTCCAGTCGGTTTTTAACCTGTCGCCGTCGGGTTGCCATTGCTGGCTCCTGGCAAACAAACTGAGGATGGTAAGAACGGTAACCAGGAGATATCGCATAACCGGGTTGTTTTTCGGAGAATCTGCAGGTGTGGCTAAGCAATTTTCTTTCCGGCCGTGGGACCGGGTTTCAGTGAATGAATCTCCTCGATATGGATTACGGCTACGGCAATGGGCCTGCGCATTCCCATTTTTTCCGCCATGGCAGCGACCATATCATAAAGCTCACCCTCCTCCTGCAGGTCGGCGCTGCCGATAAACCTGAAACCATTTAATATTTCACGGTTCACAACGGCCACCGATACCTTTGAACCTCTTTTCAGGTTGGCATAAGTGGTACCGCCGGTTCCCTCGGTAAAGATCAGCGCCTCATCGGTCAGTACCCGGGTTGACCGTTTCGGTGCCACATTGGGTGTGCCGTCGGCATTTACCGTTCCGATAAAGCATTGCTGCGTTGCAATCATCTCTTTCATTTCCTGGGTCAGTGTAGCCATAACATATTTATTTAGCGGGTGTTTGTTTTTGTTGTTTTCACTGCGGTAAATTTATCAATAAGTAATGAAATTCTGAGCAGAACATAGCATTTTTAAGTCCCGCACTGAAGGCCATTGCTTACGGGACCCGTGGTCAGGAATAAATACAGGTGATCGTCAGGGCCGGCAGGACTCTCCCTGTGCGCATGATGGCCCCTGTATGACCTCCCGGTTTATTCCGGTTGTCTTATTAAGCCAGCCGGAATAGGCCTTTTCGAAGGTTTCCTGAAAAACACCACTGTCCTGGGCCCCCTGCACGGTGTATTTTTCATCGAACAGGAAAAAGGGAACTCCCGTTACACCTACCTGACGGGCTTCATACAGGTCTCGCTTCACATCCTCAGCATAGAGGCCATTTTCAAGCATAGCCTTCAGGTCGCCGGCATCCAGTCCGATCGAAGTTCCCAACTGAATCAGCGCAGGATAATCGTCGATGTTCAGCCCATCGGTAAAATAGGCTCGGAAAAGAGTCTCTTCAGCCTCATCCTGTTTCCCATGCATTTTGGCAAAGTGGAGGAAACGGTGCGCGTGAAAGGAGTTCGCCACGACCGACTTGTCGAAATTGTACTCTAGGCCCGCCTCTGCTGCCATCCCGGTTACATATTCATTCAGCTCCCTTGCCTCTTCAAGACTGATCCCCTTGTGTGCGGCCAGGTACTGGTGAATGTTACTGGCCGGATCGGTCACCATGTCGGGAGCAAGCTGAAAACTCTTCCAGGTCAAATGCACATCCCCCCGCCCGGGAAACAGGGCCAGCGCCGACTCAAACCGCCTTTTGCCGATGTAACAAAAAGGGCACATCACATCGCTCCATATCTCAACCTCCATTTTTGCCTTAGTTGATCCCATCATCTTTGTTTTATTTTGTTTTCGGTTGAACCTGTAATTTTGTAAATCTGCCCCATGCTACAAAGGCAGCAAGACAGCCGAGTACAACAGTTATTCCGACCTCTGAATACTGTCCCCTTGAAATATGCAGGATCGTAGCCAGGATCATGATCGTCAAAATGCCAATGGCAGCCAAGGGTGTCAGTACAGGTTTAATTCGCAGGATCGAGGGAAGCAGCAGCCCGATCCCTCCCAGCGTTTCTGAAACCCCTATGAACCGTACAAGCCAGGCAGGCATCTCTTTTGTCATGACTTCAATATTGGGCGCCAGTTTCATAAATCCGGCCATCAGGAACATTCCTGCCAGCAATACCTGTGCAATCCACAGGGATATATTTAAACCCTTCAACTTATTAACGTTCTCCATATTATCTGGTATTTTTGTATGAATAACTGTATTTCTTAAAATTTTCTGTGAAGATGCAAAAATAGGTTTAATTGTCTTTGATATGGAAGCCCGGTTTGTTCCGGCCAGCTTTTATCCCTACGGCATACAATCGGCGGATTATGAAGATATTCTTCAGGTTCCAATGGGTCGCTGTTTGTCCGGTGCAATCCTGTCATAAAATTTTATTATCTTTGGAGGTAGATTACACCACTTAAAGAGTTGATGGATAAAATAGTGCATGCCTGGTTAAAGGCTGTTTACTTTCTGTTTCCGGTCATTTTGTTTCTTCCCGTTTATGCAGCCGGCGAGGGGACAAAACAGTTGCTGCCTGATTCAACCATCTCAGGGGCAGGACTTTATATTGACAATGCGGCAGGAAGTAATTTTACAAAATTCGGGGTGGGCGGTTGTCCATCGAATTACAGGCTTTACATCCATGTAAAGAATGCCGGCGAATATATCCTTTTCGGATTCCAGTCGGCTTATGCAAATGTTCCCTTTACCCTTCGTAAACCAAACGGGACCGTGGCGCTTTCAGGGATTGTCCCTTACCTGCAAAGCCAGACCGGTTACATCACCTATTACCACCAGGCAGTCGTTGGTCCCTATCCTGCCTCCGGCGGATACACTCCGCTCTCTTATCATATCACCAGTATTGCGGATACGGGCAACTATTATTTTGAAATCCCTGCCTCCGTTACCTATTCAGTCACCTTCGACCTTTGGGACTTCCAGGTGGTATCGGGCCTTCACAGCCCCGCCATACCCGCTGATGCCCTGAATGGCCGGGTTTGGTCACAATCGTGGCAGGTATATGCAAGCCTTGGTTTTAATGGTTATGACTACCAGCCCTTTAATGGTTCTTTTTATATCTATGCAGATGACGGTATTGTGTCAAAACTGGTCTTTTCCAACGCGGCAATCGGGGTGGTGACAGTCTTCTGCAACCCATACGGTTGCCTGAACACCGGGAACTTCACCAGCGACAGGCAGTCGAAGAATGTGAACACATTCATTACCTATCCTGCCATTGCGCAATACAAGGTATTTCTCGATGATCCCGATTCAACCCTCTATCCAAGCGGAGTGTATGGTTCAATCACCGGGACACCCTCCCTGATTCCCGACCCCAATTTTCCCGTGTGCAGCGGGAAAAAATATGTTGTCGTTACGGTCAATAAATCGGGATGGATGGAGGTGGATATTTCATTACCCTATGGTGGGTCTGCCACCAAAGTCACCCTTTTCGCCAATGTGACGCCGGGTGTCAACAATATCCCATGGAATGGATTGGACGGTCTGGGCAACGCGATTCCCGACGGAACCCTGATTACCGTCAACATTCATTATATGAACGGACTGACAAACCTGCCGGTGTGGGACCAGGAGGAAAATCCCAATGGATATATTATCACCGGTGTACGACCGGCAAACTTCGCCGGGCTGCAACCCATCTCCTTTTGGGATGATTCCCAACTGGTGACCAATACGTCGGGAGATCCCTGCAACAATCCTCCACAAACCACCAACCTTACAGGATGTACGCCGGGGTCGATGACAGGATACCCGGGATGCCATCCCTGGCAGCCGGCCGACGGCTATTGCCACAATAAGATGATCAATACCTGGTGGTACGGGAGTACCAGCAATACCAATTTCACGGCGCTTTACACCACAACGGTACCTGATCCGGCTGGTCATGGCGCAACCCGTTGTGGCCCTGGTACCCTGATGCTTCATGTTACAGTCCTGCCGAATGAAACTGCCGATTGGTACACCCTCCCATCGGGAGGATCTCCCATCCTTGCAGGGGATACCTCGTTTACCACGCCCCTGATCATTACCACCACCCCCTATTACACGCAGGCGCGGAATGGCGCCTCCGGGTGCCAGAGTGCATCAAGAATTCCCGTGGTGGCTACCATTAATCCCCTTCCGGTCCCGACCATTACAGGCCCGCTGTCGGCCTGCCAGGGTTCTAACGGAAATGTTTATTCAACCGAGCCAGGAAAGTCGGGTTACAGTTGGTTTGTTTCACCGGGGGGCACGATCACGGCAGGAGGAGGCGCTTCCAGTAATACTGTCACTGTAACCTGGAACACGCCAGGTGTGCAGACAATTTCGGTCAATTACACTAGTGCGCTGGGTTGCCCGGGCGCCACGCCAACACTTTATCCGGTTACGGTAAACCCGCTACCGGTGCCGGTAATAATGGGGTCGAACACCGCCTGTGCGGGGCTAGCGGGCAACACCTACTCGACCCAACCGGGAATGTCAGTTTACTCCTGGACCATCTCCCCGGGTGGAGTTGTTACGGCAGGGGGAACCTCCTCCAGCAGCTCGGTTACCGTTACATGGACCACGCCGGGAGCCCAGACCGTTTCGGTGAACTATGTGAGCGGCTTTGGCTGTACCGCGGCCAGCGCGACAATTTTTAATATAACCGTTAATCCGCTTCCATCGCCTTCCCTATCAGGTCCTGTCTCCATATGCGCGGGTACCCAGGGAAACGTCTATACAACACAGCCCGGGATGACTACCTATGCCTGGAACATCTCGTCGGGCGGCACACTTACATCCGGCGGAACCGCTACCAGCAATATCGCTACGGTAACCTGGAATACTCCAGGCAATCAAACAATTTCTGTAAATTATACCAATGGCGCCGGTTGCCAAGCACTAACCCCGACGGTTTACCCCGTAATTGTAAATCCGCTTCCACTCCCGGTAATTTCAGGGCCCGCAACACCCTGTGCAGGATCGGCTGGCAATACCTATTCAACCCAGCCGGGGATGTCGGGCTACACATGGACTGTCTCCCCGGGTGGAGTCATTACCGCCGGGGGAACCTCTTCAAACAACTCGGTTACCGTTACCTGGACCACCCAGGGGGTACAAAGCGTATCGGTGAATTATATGAACAGTTTTGGCTGTGCTGCATTGAATGCAGCCATCTTCAGCGTTACAGTCAATCCCCTGCCCGTTCCCTCACTCTCAGGCCCCAATGCAATATGCGCAGGAACTGCCGGCAATGTCTATACCACCGAGGCCGGGATGGCCAGCTATTCGTGGACCATTTCTCCTGGCGGTGTCATTACAGCCGGAGGTAGCTCTTCCGATAACACAGTTACCGTTACCTGGAACAGCCCTGGTACCCAGAGCGTCTCAGTAACCTATTCCGATGCAAACGGCTGCCCGGCTGGCACTCCGGCAACTTTCCCTGTTAATGTCAACCCATTGCCGGTACCCACGATTTCGGGGCCCGTTTCTCCCTGTGAACTGGCGGCGGGGAATGTCTATATTACAGAACCGGGAATGTCATCCTATCTCTGGACAGTTTCCTCAGGCGGCGTGGTCACTTCCGGTGCAGCCACAAACAGCATCGTGGTGACCTGGAATGTTGCCGGGTCGCAATCGGTCAGCGTGACCTATACTGACCTGAACGGATGTACCGCCGTTACCCCTGCACCATTCCTTGTCACCGTGAACCCCTTGCCAGGCGCAACGGGCAATGTAACCGGCCCTACTCCCCTATGCTCAGGAGCACTAGGTCTGGTCTATTCAGTTCCACCGGCTTCCGCGGTCCTCAGCTATGTGTGGACGCTGCCCCCGGATTCATCCTCGTTTCAGGGGCTGGGACCAGTTCTGTCCTCGTGAACCTTTCGTCAAATGCCACCTCAGGTAATATACAGGTCTATGCATTAAATCTTTGCGGAGCCGGGCCCGTCTCTACCCCTTATTCTGTTGTTGTGAATTCCCCGCCAACCGGGAATGCAGGCCCTGATGGAAATACCTGCCAGGGAAACTCCTATACCGTCACACAGGCTGCTGCGTTCGATTACAGCCAGGTTCACTGGTCTGCCAGCGGACAGGGAATCCTGACCGGGAGTTCCTCCTTATCACCCACCTATATTCCTGCCCCCGGGGAAACAGGCCTCATAACATTAACGATGGTTCTTGCAGGCAACGCTCCCTGTACCGGCGATACCTCCTGGACAACTCTGGATATCAAGCCTGCCGCCACGGTCCAGGCCGGGAACGACCTTATCACCTGCGGACAAACCCCTGTTCCGCTTTCAGGATCATCGGCATTGAATTATGGCAGCCTGCACTGGACTACTTCCGGTTCAGGTATGTTCAGCGACCCGTCGATCCTGCATCCTGACTATACCCCCGCGATTTCCGACCTCACTGCTGGCAGCGTTGTTCTTACCCTCCATGTTACCTCCACCAAACCCTGCGATCCCGACTCGGCCAGCCTGATCCTGACAATCAGGCGACCTGCAACCGCCTATGCCGGACCCGACAGTTCCATTTGCCAGGCGCAAATGTTAACCATAAACCTGGCGACGGCGCATGATTATTCATCGCTGACCTGGAGTACTGCAGGTGATGGCGTTTTCAGCGATCAACATGTGATAAATCCCGATTACATCCCCGGGAACCTTGATGTTGTTAGCGGTTCGGTGGTTTTGACGATGCGTGCCGGGGGAATGGCCCCCTGCACAGCAGCAAGCGATTCGCTGGTGCTGACTATCCAGAAAGATGCTACAGTGCAACCTGGTCCCGGCGGGGTGATATGCCAGGGAATGACCTTCCCGGTTGGCGGGATAACTGCAACAGATTACCAGTCCATAACCTGGGCCAGCAACGGAAAAGGTATCCTGACTGGGACCACTACACTTGCACCTGTCTATCATCCTGCCCCAGGTGAAACAGGAAACGTAACCATCACACTGACTGTTTCGGGGCAGAATTCCTGTCACGGCAGTACTGCTTCATGTCATATGGAACTGACAATCTATCCGCAAGTCATGGTCAATGCAGGGAAAGATACCACCATAGGAAGCAATACCTCCGCCTCCCTTGATGCCAAACCATCCGGAGGAAGCGGGAATTACCGTTATCAATGGGAACCTTCATCCCTGGTGCCTGACGACACTGCCAAGATGCCTCAGACATTTGCCCTTTCAAAAGACACTCTCTTTGTTGTGACCGTGACCGACAGGGTTTCCGGGTGCAGCGCCACCGACTCCGTCAGGATCCATGTTTCAGGGGAGATTCCTAACGACTGTATCGTTCTTTATAATTTTATCACCCCCAATGGTGACGGGGTCAATGATACCTGGATCATCGACTGTATCGAAAAGTACCCGGAAAACACCGTGCAGATCTTCGACAGGTGGGGCGACCGCATCAACAGCTTTACAGGCTATAACAACACAACCCAGGTGTGGCGGGGCACCAATGAAAAAGGTGCGCTGCTGCCCGACGGGACTTACTACTTTGTGCTGTCCGTTAAAAATGAAAAGACCCGGACAGGCTGGGTCTTTCTAAGGAGTGGAATAAAATAATTTACCTCGCGGTTATTCTTCGTCGAAGGATTTCAGGTTGTCGTCAGGCGTTCTGTCGATCAGGTAATTATAGGGATCGATGCCGGCCTGTACAGGTTTTTCCTTTACATGGAAGGTGAAAACATTATCCCTTTTGGTGAGCTTCAACCGTTTCAGTAATAAGGGTTTGCCAAGGTTATATTTATTTACAGGAGCTCCGAAAATTCCAATATCCACATAATAGGCCATCGGGATTGCTGTTTCCTTACCCAGCGAATCGGCCCTGAATTTCTCAGAAATGGTATTCAGTGTTACGTCAAATCCATCCCCTTGCTTTTTAACCTTGGCATTCACCATCCGGTTGGAAAAGATGGTGATATTTTCAAACATGTCGTCGACCAGGTATTGCAAACTGTCGGGTGTGACCTTGCGGAAAGCACGCACCGCCGAAAGTGAAGTCGGATAGGGAGGCTTCCTGTAGGCGAATGAATCGAGCAGGCTCCGCAGTGCTTCATTTACCTTGTCTTCGCCGATCAACTCTTTAAGGTAATACATCACCACACTGGCTTTCTGGTAATGGATATAGCCCTGGTGCTCCGACCTGTCAAGGGAATGTTCAGCTTCAAATTCCGAACTTCTGCCACGTAAATAGCCATCCATCTCGTATTTCAGGAACTTCTTCATCTTATCCCTGCCATATTCCTTTTCCATCACCATCAGGGCTGAATACTGAGCAAAGCCTTCGCTCATCATCTCGCTTCCCTGCATGTCTGCCCCGCAAACCTGGTGAGCCCAGTATTGATGGCCCATTTCATGCGCCACCACGTAATAGACCAGGTCGACATCCTCTTTGGTTACCTTGCGCAGGTCAGTAATAAAGCCAATTCCCTCGCTATAGGGCATGGTGCCTGGAAAAGCCTGTGCAAAACCTGAATAGCGCGGAAATTCGATGATCCGGCATTGCCTGTGGTAATATTTCCCGAAATTGCGGGTGTAATAGTCCAGCGATTTTTCCAGGCTTTTCAACATATTGGGAACATTATAGGCATGTTCCTTAATATAATAGACCTCCAGGTCGATCCCGTTCCATTTTTTCCTGGCTACCTCATAACGGGCCGAAATGAAGGAGTAGAAGTCAAGCGATTGCTTGTCAAGCTTATAGGTGAAATACCTTTTCCCATTGGCTTCCCATGACTTCAGCAGACTTCCCGGGGCTACGGCAATCTGGTCGGTAGCTGTGCTGATGGTGGTATTCACCTCAACCCAGTCGGCATCGTCGGTAAGGTAATTGTTAGCCCTTGTGGCCAGGTCCCGTTCATTCAGCCTGGGCATCCGGATACGTTTGGGCAGTTTTAATTTGATCCGTTTGTTTTTATCCCCGATCTCATTGCCTTTGAGATAGCCAAAACCCGGTATGATATCCGTGTTGTTAAAAAAGGTGCCGTTCTGGGTAAGCTGTGTAAAAGTAACCTCGTTTTCAAATCCTCTGGTCATCCTCGAGACGTTAAACCTGATCAGGATGGAATCCTTGGGCAGCATGGGCGAGGCAAGGGTGTAGATGCGGTACCCAAGGCGGGTATCGTTTAACTTCATTTTACTGCCCGGGATCATGATCTTCACACTGTCGGGGATCTGAGGAAGGGAAAAATGCAATTCGCGGATCGGCTGTCCGGAGGTATTCCGGGCATAAGCCTCAACGTCCGCCTTCATGCTGCGTTCATAAGGCATCAGGTCGATGGTGTAGTTGTACTTATAAAACCGCGGTTGAACCATCCCCTCGTATTTCTTGTAGGTCCGCTCGTACTCAACCTGCTTGTTTTCCTGTTCCTTGTCCGAATCAAACTTGTTCAGGATCTTGGTGTTGTAGTATACAAAACCGAAACACAACAAAAACAGGAAGCCACAAAAAGCAATGGCAATTTTGTTTTTCGATAAAAGCTGTTGTGCATTCCGGAGGCGATGGCCAAACCCGGTTTCCTTTCCCCTGATATAAAATGAGAAAATCACAAACCCCAGGAGGAGTGAAAAGATCAACCAATAGATGATGAACCAGGTAACAGAAGCGACATAGGGGCCAAAGCCGTTCATGTCGGAATAGGTGGCATCAGGTGTCTGGCCGAATTTTACCATGTTGGTGCTTACCCTGAAAAGCCCCCAGATAAACTGGTTCAGGATAACAAATACAATAAAGGCAAAATAGGCGATATAGCGGTTGTTGATGACATAATGAAAAAAGAGGGCAATGATGATAAGATAGGCAAAGGTCATCAGGTTGATCACCAGCAGCGATTTTATATATACATCCAGCTGGTATCGATGATAACCGAAGGCAGTCTGCACAACGAGCCCGATGAGGATCGTGGCGGCAAGGACGAGGGCCACCGCGGCTACCATGGCCACTATCTTTGAAATAAAGAGCATGGAGGTTTGAATTGGCGTTGAATCCTGGATCTCGCTGAATTTCGCATCGCGTTCCTTCCACACAAGAACACCTGAATAAAAGGTAACAATAGCAAGCAGGAAGAGGAAAAAGGAGCCCTTTATCGAATCGATCACATTATAGGTCACGGGGTATTGTGCTGCTCCGTAGCGCCCGGTAAAGCTTGTCAGCGAAGCAACCAGGTTGATCAGCCCGATCAGCGTGATGATGATGAAGGTCGGATTTTTAATGATCGCTTTTGTCTCAAATTTTATCAGGTACCATAATTCCGACAGGGAGAAGGTGTTGGCCCGGGTGGCAACATAGGATACGGGTGAAAACATTACGGGTGCAGTCTGTTTTTCGGCCCGTTTCACCCTTATTGGCCTGGAATTTTTTGTCGTAAAGGAAAATTTGAAATAGCCTGCAACCAACAGCAGCAGACTTAACCCCAGCCAGATGACCCGGTTGAAGAGGAAGGCGCCGGTGAGGGCAACGCCGTGGGCGTTTTTTTCATCAACAGTAAGGTATTTCGAAATAATATTCTCGGGACGGAAACCAAACGGATCGAGCAGGTTGGCGAGCCATTCCTTCCCGATATCCCTGGTAAACCCGGCTGAAACCGCATAGAATACCAGGATCAGCATGGAGCCGATAAAGGATACGATATTGCTCCTGAAAATTATGGCCAGCATATAGAGTAGTACAGCCGCAATGACCGTATTGGGGATGCCGAAGGTGATGATCCCCAGCAGATGTCCGTTCCACATGACAGCGCCGTAACGTTCGGGTTGTGCCCACGGCATAAGCGGTCCGAGCAGGCTGCCCAGCGATACTCCCAGCAGGGGCACCACGGCGATGGTAACGGCGCCGATAAATTTGCCGAAATAATAATCTCGTTTTTTTATGGGTGAGGAAAAGACAAACTGGTACATGTCGTGCGCGAAATCGCGGTTGGCCGTGGCATTCATGAAGGCGGTGGTCATCAGCAGGCAGACCAGCGACATGACGCCGTAATAAAACTGGATGACATAGGGTGCGTTTTTATGAACGCTGCCAACACCCCCGCCAATGATGACATCGTCGGAAGAAACGGCTCCCAGTACCATTAGCGTGTTGATGATCAGGAATATCCAGGTCATCGGTGAGCGAAGCCAGTATTTCCACTCGTAGGTGATAAATTTCCACATAGGTTTTCAGGAGTTGGTGGTTATACTAATTCGTTCAGTTTTGCAAAAAAGACATCTTCAAGATTTTCTTCGGCCTGGGTAAATCCATCGCTTAAAGCCGTGTCGGAAAAGACATGGATCAGTGGGTTGCCTCCCGACAATTTGCTTGAAATGATCCTGAACCCGCCCTGATAGCGGGCCAGTTCAGATTTCTCCACCTTGCGTTCCCATACCTTGCCTTTTATCTGCTGCAAGGCATCAGCAGTATTGCCGCAATATAAAAGCCTGCCTTTGTCCATGATGGCCATCCGGATGCATAGTTCCCTCACATCCTGAACAATGTGCGTGGAG
>CAIYQH010000087.1 GCA_903928285.1 uncultured Bacteroidales bacterium | reverse complement strand
GGGGGTTAAACCACATTTACTAACCCCAACAAGGACAAAAATATGTTATGCCGGCACGACCGAAGGCGACAGGAGAAAAGCTGGAAAAATCAGGACAAACAATTAATCTGTGTGAGGCATTTCAGGCGAAAAATATTCGTAACTTTGTATCATTGAGTTATGGTTAGAGTTATTCATCTTAAATGAAGATAAAAATGAGAAAAATTTTCACGCTTTCACTGGTTGCCCTTATGATGGCCAGCATAGGGTATTCTCAAACTCCATCGGAGAAGCCGACCGTTATCAAATGCAATTATTTCGACGTTTCACCCCCGTTGAGAGATATGTTTCACATGACGCCCGCTAAAGCGGACCTGTCTTGGAAAGAGAGTGTTGTCAGGAATAAACTGAACACCTACAATGCCTCGGGCGACCAGCCAGAGCCCTACTTTGCTGATCCCATCAGGCAAAACGCATTTGGCATGGTGCAATCCGACACCACCATCCAGAACTTTGACGGGATGGGCGCTTCAGGATCGCTGCCTCCCGATACCGACGGCGACGTTTCCCCGAATTTTTATTTTCAGACGGTCAATGCACGGTACAAGATCTTCAACAAAACGGGTACGGGCGTATATGGGCCATTTAACAACAGTTCGGTTTTTACAGGTCTGCCGAACAACAGCAACGACGGCGATGCTATAGTGCTCTATGATGAAAATGCCGATCGTTGGCTTTTCAGCCAGTTCTCCCTGCCAAATTATCCCAATGGTCCCTTCTACCAGAATGTTGCCATTTCGCAGACAAACGATCCGACGGGTTCGTGGTACCGTTACCAGTTCTCCTTTTCGGTAATGCCCGACTACCCTAAATTCTCCGTCTGGGGCGATGCCTATTACATGACCATCCGCCGTTTCACTGCAGGATCAGGCGCCTGGATCGGGCCGGCCGCGCTTGCGCTCGACCGTACAAAGATGCTGGCAGGCGATGCCTCCGCAACCATGATGATGTTCACACTGCCCTCCTCGTCCGAAGGACCCCTGTCGCTGGATTGCGACAGTCCATTTCCTCCTGCCGGGACACCCAATTATGTCTCCTACCTGGTTTCAAGTCCTCCGCAACTTAACATGTACGAGTTTCATACTGACTTTGCAAACCCAGGCAATTCCACCTTCCTGTTAACCACCTCCATCCCCATCACCGCTTTTGGTACCATGGGATCCAACGTGATCCCGCAGTTAGGCACGAGCCAGAAACTGGACGCATTCAGCAGGAAAGGGCTCATGTTCAGGATGCCTTTCCGTAAGTTTAGCAACTACTGGTCGGCCGTTGCCTGTTTTACCATCAGCGCAAGCGGTTCCGCCGGGATCAGGTGGATGGAACTCAGGAATACCGGCTCAGGCTGGAGCCTTTACCAGGAGGGAACTTATGCCCCCGATGCCAACCACCGCTGGATGCCCAGCATTGCCATGGATTCAGCGGGCAGTATCGCAATGGGTTTCAGTGTATCCAGTACTTCAATGTACCCATCGATCCGTTACACGGGACGATTAAAAACCGACCCTCTGGGAACCATGACCATCACGGAGAAGGGGATTATCGCCGGCGGAGGATGCCAGACCGATCCATCAGGCAGGTGGGGCGATTACAGCGCCATGTCTGTTGATCCTGCCGTTCCCGGAACTTTCTGGTACACCGACGAGTACTATGGTTCCACTTCAGCCGCCAGCTGGCAAACACGCATCGCTTCATTTTCTATTGGCTCGGCATTTGGGTCTTATGCCACTGCAAATCCCGTTTCCATCTGCAAGGGATCTGATTCCATCCAGCTGAAGGCAGTCGCTTACGGAGGCTCCGGCAACTACACCTATTCATGGAGTTCGATACCTCCCGGTTTCAGCTCCACGCTCAAGACACCAAAAGCCGCCCCTGCCTTAAACACCAGTTATTTGTGCGCCGTGAGCGATGGGGTAAAATCGAATATGGACTCCACCCAGCTCATCCATGTATATGGACCTCCCTATACCTTTGCCGGCAACGACACCGTTGTCCCGCCGACATCGGTTTCAATTGCGCTGCACGGCGTTCAGACCGACTGCCGGCAATACCAATGGCAGACCACCGGGAACGGCACCTTTGCGAACAATGCCCAGCTCAATACCACCTATACCTTTGGCACGCTGGATAAGTCCAACAAAGAGGTAACCCTGAAGCTTGTCGGCATCGCAACCCCTCCCTGTACCGGCTCAACCACCTCCGCGATGGCGGTTCGCCTTTGGTATGCCGGGATTGGCGACAATGGAAACGACCCGGTACATTTCCTGCTGCAACCCAATCCTGCAAGCACCAGCGTATCAGTGACCATCGAAGGTCTTAAGAATACTGCCGCCAAAATGACGCTGCTGAATATTCACGGCCAGACCGTCTACACGACCGATATGGCGGCATCTGCAGGTATCATCATCAGGCAAATCGATGTAACCAGCTTTTCCAAAGGAGTTTACGTAGTAAAACTGGTTGCCGGTAACACAATCGAGACAAGGCAGCTTGTCATTCAATAAACCCTGCCATTCGAACCGAAAGAGGCTGTCTCAAAAGTACGAGACAGCCTCTTTTTTTTGCAAAATCCGGTCAACCTGCCCGGAATCAGGAAAATAACACAGGCACTAAACTTCTACTTTTCTTTTTTTGATTGTTTTTCCTTCTTTTCCTTCTTTGACTTGCTCTTTTTGCAGGTACACCGGTCTTTTCCAAGAGCCTTCAGCAGTTCAATCTCCTTTTCATGAAGATCGATGATATGGTCGATCTTCTTTTCGAGCATATTTGTATCAGGGATGAATTGTTTGTCGCAGGTATTGGTTTCAATATCCTTCAGCACCTTGAGCATCTGTTCAAGCAGTATTTCACGTTCAGCCATAACTATTACTTTTATCCAAATATACAAAGTTAAAACCTTAATACAAACGATACTTCGAAAAAATTTTCGCTACCTTTGCTTCTGTAAAAAAGCACCAGGATGAAGGAAACAGACGCTACCAGCCCGGATGAAGGGAAAGAGATGACCTTTTGGGAACATCTCGATGAATTACGTGGCGCATTGTGGCGTATCGTCATTGCAATCCTGGTCACCTCAATCGGCGCCTTTGCCTTTAAAAGTGTGCTTTTTGACGATATCATCCTGGCTCCGAAATCAAAAACCTTTATCACTTACAGGGCCTTCTGCCAACTTGGCGAATGGCTCTCCATGCCCTCACTTTGCATCGACCCTTCTCATTTCCAGCTGATCAATATCAGCCTTGCGGGGCAGTTCACCTCCCATATGAATATATCGCTGATTGCCGGCCTGATTGTGGCGCTTCCTTATGCCCTCTGGGAACTGTGGCGCTTTATAAAACCCGGCCTGTCGGATAAGGAGATCAGAAGTTCGCGGGGACTGGTGGCAATCGTAACCCTGCTCTTCCTCACAGGGGTATGCTTCAGCTATTTCGTTGCCGCTCCGCTGATGATCAATTTCCTGGGAGGTTACCAGGTCAGCGATGCCGTTTTGAACCAGATTGCCCTTACCTCCTATGTAAGTTCCATTACCATGATGACTCTGCTGATGGGTCTGCTGTTCGAATTGCCGGTACTGATTCTCTTCCTCACCAAAATTGGGCTTATCACGCCAAAACATTTAAAAAAGTACCGGAAACATACCGTTGTCGGTATCCTGATCGTTGCAGGCGTCATCACACCAAGTCCGGATGTGTTCAGCCAGGTTATCGTTGCCATCCCCTTATATGCCCTGTTTGAACTGAGCCTTGCGCTTTCGTCGCGGATATACCGGAAAAAGCAGGCCCTGGTGGTGGAATAATATACTTTTACGCCTGTAACCTTTTTTTGGAAACGCCGTCTAAACCACGAAAACACCAAAACATATCTACCATGGAATCAAAACGTTTATATCGCAGCCAAACTGACCGCAAGTTTGCCGGTGTTGCCGGTGGCCTGGGCGAATACTTTGTGATGGATCCGCTGCTGGTCCGTCTGGCTTTCGTAGTCCTGGCTCTTGCAGGAGGAGGAGGCGTCCTGATTTATATCGTACTCTGGATCGTCACCCCTGAAAACCCGGTGCGGTTTCAAACCCTTACGGATCAATCCACAAACGCAAATCAGCCCCCCGCTGGCGATCCATCCGCTAATAACGGTGAAGCGCCAAAAGCCGGTGAAACCTATACAACCTCAGCGCCAGCGCCAATCCCGCAAACCAGGGAACGGAAAAAAGGCAGTCTGATTGGCGGCCTGGTGCTGATCACCCTGGGAGCCCTGTTTCTGGCCGATGAACTCATCCCCCAGATCAATTTCGGAGATCTGTGGCCTGTCATCCTCATCGTCATCGGGATCGGGCTGCTGATCAATGCCCTTACCGGCAGAAAACACAATAATAACCAGTACTAAAACCCACTTCCAATGAAATATCGTCATGTTTTCTGGGCCTTTATCCTGATTGCCATCGGGATTTTATTTATGCTGAACAATTTCGGAGTATTGGAGTTTGGCATCCGGACCCTGTTCAATCTCTGGCCGTTAATCCTCATCCTCTGGGGAATTTCGATCCTGCCCATCCGCGATGGAATAAAAGTTGCCGCACTGGTGGCGGTACTGGTCGTTACCGTGATCTTCTTCAACCGTATTTCTGAAAAATCTTCGTGGCTTCATTTTCATAATTTCAGAGGTTTTTCCAGCAAAGACTGGGATGATGATGAAGACAGCACCGCAACCTATAATTATCAACCGCAGAATCTGAGTGTTCCCTTCGACTCCCTGACGGGGAAAGGCGAACTGAAGTTGGAAGCGGCTGCAGGTAATTTCAAACTGGAGGGGATCACCTCCGATTTTCTATCCTTCAACAAGACCGGCGACATCGGCAATTATTCACTCACAACCACCAATGAATCGGGCAGAAAAAAGATCAACCTCTCACTTGAAAAATCAGGCATCCGCCATTCGGTCAAGGACAACGACGTTGAGATCAAACTGAGCGACAAACCCTCATGGAATCTCAAATTTGAGGTTGGGGCGGCCGAAATCAGCATGGACCTGCGGGATTATAAAATTGATACCACCACCATTGATGCGGGAGCATCCTCCATCAATATCAAAATCGGGAATAAAAACCCGGCTACCTACATGACCTTTAACGCGGGAGCATCCTCCATCAAGGTTGAGATTCCCAAAGAATCGGGATGCCAGATCAAATCTGAATCTTTTATGATCAGCAAGGAGTTTGACGGATTTACCAAAAAAGGAGACGGAATTTACCAGACGGCCAATTTTAACACCGGAAAGGAAAAGATTTACCTGACCATTAAAACCGCCATCTCAAAGATAGAGATCAACCGCTATTAACCGGCGTCAAGGAACCTTTTCACCAGGTTGAAAAATTCCCCGGGAGCATCAGCGTGAACCCAATGCGAAGCATTCGCGATGGTTTTCACCTCTGACCCGGGGAATTTCATTTTCAGTTCAGCAAGGTCACCATCAAGGATATAGTCGGATAATCCAGCGCGGATAAACAGGGCAGGTCCCCGATAAACGCCGTTACAGTTGACGCCTTCAAAGACCGACAGCAGGTTTTCATCAATTCCCTTCAGGTTCAGCCGCCAATCCAAACTGTGCCTGTCGCGCCAGTAAACGCTTTTCATCAGGAATTGCCTTAAACGGGCGCTTTTTATGGTTGCTTTCAACTGGTTATCCACATCGCTTCTCGATCTGACAGAGGAAAAGTCGACGGCAATCATGGCATTCAGCAGTTGCTGATGCTCCCTGTCGGGAGGGGATTTCCGCAAGGAGATGTCAACAATGACCAGCTTTTTTACCCGACCGGGATGTTGAAGTGCAAAATACATAGCCGTTTTCCCTCCCAGGGAATGGCCGATCAGGACTATTTCGCTCAATCCGTGGTCATCCATCAGTTCGGCCAGATCATTTTCGAGCGACGGGAAGTCAAACACCGCGCTGTGAGGCGATTGCCCATGGTTGCGCAGGTCGGGAATATAAACTGAATAATGTTCTCCCAACTCCCTGCCAAAGGTTACCCAGTTATCGGAAAGACCAAATAATCCGTGCAAAATAACCACTGGTTTTCCTGACCCAAATTGCCTGCAAAATAACTTCATTATTTAACGAATTATTAACACAATTTTGTTGAAAAAAAATCGTTTCGAAGTGTCAAAAGTACATAAATTTGTAGCCTATTTGCATCCGATTACAATAACGTCATGATGATCTTCAATACTAAATATAATAAATTGATTTATAAACACTTAAACATTTACTATACTGGTAGAGGGCATCATTAATCCTAACCTCAAAACCGAGAAAAAAGCAATGGAAAATAATCCAACCGAAAAACTGGTCCTCCCCCATCCCGAATTATCAGAAGAAGAAGAGCCTCCAAGTCAGTCCACCTTCATAGATGAAACATCCCTAATAGACGAATATTTAAAAACGCGGGCTGATCGCGACAAGTCTGTAATCAGCGAACGCTCTCTGGCATTTTTACAAAAACACTTTCCTGAGGCAACCACCAGGGAATGGAACAACTGGCATTGGCAGATCAAAAACAGCGTGCGTTCCATTGCTCAGCTGTCAAAATATATCAGGCTTTCGGAAAATGAGGTTAAACCATACGAGATCCAAAGCCAATCTCTACCGTTGCGTATTTCTCCCTATTATATCAGTTTACTGGATTCCGACAATCCTGAGCAGGGCTTGCGAAAGAGCGTAGTTCCTGTTTTCGATGAATTCCTCGTCCATCCGGGCGAGGCAGCCGATCCGCTTTCAGAGGAGCATGACAGTCCGGTACCCAATATCGTCCACCGTTATCCCGACAGGGTATTGTTCCTGGTAACCGGGTTTTGTTCCACCTACTGCCGTTACTGCACCCGCACGCGGATGGTGGCAAAAAACAAGTGTCACATCGGCGTTAAGGCGTGGGAGGCCGGGTTGAACTATATCGAACAGCATCCTGAAATACGGGATGTCCTGGTATCGGGAGGTGATCCGCTGACCATGCCTGACCTGCATGTTGAATACCTGCTTTCCCGTTTAAGGGCCATTCCGCATGTGGAGATCATCCGCATCGGTACAAAGGTTCCCGTGGTCCTGCCGCAGCGTATCACACGGCCGCTGGTCAATATGATGAAGAAGTATCACCCGTTGTTTATGAGCATCCATTTTACCCATGCCGACGAAATTACACCCGAGGTAAAGGAAGCTTGCGAAAAACTTGCCTTTGCAGGGATTCCGCTCGGAAGCCAGACAGTATTGCTGAAAGGCATCAACGACGATGTGCAGGTGATGACGAACCTTATGCATTCGCTCCTCCGGATCCGGGTCAGGCCTTACTACCTGTATCAATGCGATCCTGTCGTGGGTTCGGGACATTTCCGGACCACCATTGAAAAGGGTCTTGAGATCATCAAGGGGTTGCGCGGACATACCAGCGGTTATGCCGTTCCTACCTATGTGGTGGATGCCCCTGGCGGCGGCGGCAAGATCCCACTGCTCCCCGACTATTTTGTCGGACGCGAGGATGGTTATGCCATCCTGAAAAACTACGAAGATAAAATATTCAGATATCCCGATTTTACTCCCTAAATTATGATCATCGGATTAACGTACGATCTACGGTCAGATTACCTGCGGGAAGGCTACAGTGAAGAGGAAACAGCGGAATTTGACCGTGAGAGCACCATTGAAGCCATCGAGACGACCCTGGAACAACTGGGTTATCAAACCGACCGAATAGGCCATATCCGCCACCTTACTGGCCGACTGGCCAAAGGCGACCGGTGGGACCTGGTGTTCAACATCAGCGAAGGCATGTACGGCATCGGGCGCGAAGCGCAGGTACCCGCCCTGCTCGACGCATACCGGATACCCTATACCTTTTCCGATGCGCTGGTACTCTCCCTCACCCTGCATAAAGGCATGACCAAGCGCGTGATGCGCGACGGTGGTATTGCCACACCCGATTTTGACATCGTGGAATGTGAGGAGGATATTGCCAGAGTGGTGTTGGAATATCCCCTGTTTGTGAAACCCTGTTCGGAGGGTACCGGAAAAGGGATCAATGCTCTCTCAAAGGTAAATACGCGGGAGGAGTTGTTTTCCATCTGCCATAATCTGCTCACACGCTACCCTTCCGGTCTGCTGGTTGAGGAATATCTGCCCGGCAGGGAATTTACCGTCGGAATCCTTGGTTCGGGAAAGGAGGGCTATGCGGTTGGACTCATGGAAATTGTCTATAAGAAGGAGGATACCAACAACATCTACTCGTATGAGACAAAATCCGATTACCTCAAGGCGGTGGAATACCGGATCCCGGAGGAGGATATCTCACGGAAATGTATCGATCTTGCCTTGCGGTCGTGGCAGTTGCTGGGATGCAGGGATGGCGGCAGGGTTGATATCCGTGTTGACAGGAACGGAGTCCCGAATTTTATCGAAGTAAACCCCCTGGCCGGTCTGGACAAGGTTCACTCTGACCTGCCGATCCTGGCCTACATGCACGGGTATGATTTTGAAAGGATCATTCGTGAAATCATGGTTTCGGCAACCAGAAGGGCCGGTCTCTGAAAAACAACATTAATTCACCCATACGGGTTCCTGCTGAACCCCCGAAACGTAACGATAATGGCACAAACCGCACTCATTCTCTATAATAAGCTGTCGAAAATTCCAAAAGATGACGAGGCGGATGTGATCGAACAGGTCAACCTGGTAACCGATGCCTTAAAAACACTGGGATATGAGGTCCTCTACCTGCAAATCGACCTTAACCTGAAGAAAGCCATCTCCGGGATCAGGTCCATCAGACCAGATATCATCTTCAACCTGGCTGAAACCATCGGAAACAAGGGTGAGTTCACTTTCCTGGCCAACTCCGTCCTGAATTTTGTCCGTACCCCCTATACCGGGTCGCCGCTGATCCCGATGTTTCAATGTTCAAATAAGTTGCTTGCAAAAAAGGAGCTGGGTAAAATAGGGGTGAAAACGCCGGCCGGTTTTATGCTGAATGAATGTGGCAAGCTGCTGCCCGACAGGAAATACATTATAAAACCCATCTGGGAAGAGGGGTCGCTGGAGCTGGATGAAGATTGTGTGTTCCTGGGATCTGACAAGAATTTCATCAAAAAGATAGAACAGAAAAGCCGGGATCACTATTTCATTGAAGAGTTTATCGAAGGAAGGGAGTTTAACAACTCCATCCTTTACAGTGAAAGTGGTCCGGAGGTGCTTCCTTTGGCAGAAATGACCTTTAAAGGTTATCCCGAAGGCAAACCCAAAATAATGGGCTATAAGTCAAAATGGGACGACAAATCATTTGAATATTCGCATACCCGCAGGACCTTTCAAACCTCGAAGGCTGATGAGCAACTGAGGGACCGGATGGTTGAAATTTGCAAAAAATGCTGGAATGAGATGGGTTTCAAGGGTTATGTCAGGATTGATTTCAGGGTCACCCTTGACTCCGAGCCGTTGGTTATCGATATCAACCTGAACCCATGCCTCTCGGAATCGGGTGGATTTATGGCTGCTTCCAAAAAGAGGGGATTGACATTTCCCCAGGTCGTAACACGTATCATTGCCGATGCAATCAGATAATAGTATATGTTGAATACCAATCTTACTTTCCGGACCGAGGTCAGGCCTGAAGACCTTGAAGCCGTCAGGGAGATGATCCTCTCCACCGGATTCTTTTACGACATCGAAGTTCCGGTGGCGCTTGAACTCGTTGAGGACAGGCTGGAACTGGGCGAACAGAGCGATTACCATTTTCTCTTCGCCGAAGTGGACGGAAAAGCTGTTTCCTATACCTGTTATGGTTCCATTGACGGAACTGAAGGCAGTTTTGATCTTTATTGGATTGTCACCCATAACGACTACCGCGGCAAGGGTATTGGCAACCTGATCATCACCGAGACTCACCGCCTGATCAGGGAAATGGGCGGACGAATTGTGGTAGCAGAAACCTCCTCTCTTGAAAAATATGCTCCAACCCGTCATTTTTACGACAGGATCGGGTATTCAAAAGAGGCCCAGATAGATGATTTTTATAAAGAGGGAGATGGTAAGGTTTTCTTTGTGAAAAGGCTCTGATGCCTGTTTTTTCCGGTTAAGGATCATTCTCTCACGAGGGTTCCGGTTAATGAGTTATACTTAGCTACCCGTTTCCAGTTGTACCCTGTCGTATCATGTTTTACAGCCCAGAAATCATAATTCCCGCTGGCACGATCGCCATTGGTATCGAGTTTCGTATTGCCGGTTGCTCCGAAATAATTATCGGCAACCCTGACCAGGGTTAATTTCAACAAAGCCACATCGGGGACAAGTCCGGCTGTGGTATAGGCAAGTACGCTCACCCATAAAGCATCATACGCTGAAAAAGCATATACTTCAGGAAACCTTCCCAGTTTGGCTTCAATCCTTTCCCGCAATGGCAGCCACCTGTCTTTTGCAGCATCATCCAGACCGAAAATCGGGCAAGGCAACCCATGCGTATAGGCGAACAGTGCGGCATCCGGATCAGCAAGCACGGATGGATTTTCTGCAAAAGCCGAACCTCCATACCAATACACATTATTAAGGTGTGAATAGTTTTTGGCCTTGGCCAGCATTACTGAACCTTCGCCGAAAGAGAGCATATAAACGGCAACCTCATTGGGATTGTGCTGGCTCAGAACAGCTGAAACGCGGGCATCCAGCTGCGATAGCGAGGCAGCAAAGTCTGTAGTGCCGGGTGCATATTTTACAGCGGTCTGAACAGAGCCACCTGCTTTTACAAAATCATTCCGGACCACATCCAGCAAATTATTTCCCCATATATCATCCCGGATAACGGGAAGGATAACTTTGATCTTATCGTCAACCAGCATGTTGGTCATCGCCTCCCCCTGGAGGACATCGCTGGGAACAAACCTGAAAATGTTATCATCGGGAATAGCCAGTGAAACAGCAGTACTCGACGGACTCACCATCACCACCCCGTGCGAATCAGCATAGCTTTTCAGGGCCGACAATTCGGCGCTGCTGTAAGGTCCGATAACCAGCCGGATCCCCTTATCATAAAACGCTTTGAGCTGGTTAAGCGCTTCAACGGTGTCGGTCTTGGTATCGGCTACTTCCAGTATGATTGCATCGTGGTTCCCCACTGCCGACAGGTATCCCAGGATATCCTCTTTTGCCAGATCGAGCGAAACCCGGATTGACTGCCCTGTTGATGAACCGCTCCCCGTAAGGGGAAGCAATGCGCCTATATGAATATTCCGGGCCGTTACTGGCTTATACCCTGAGTTGCCGTTTTTTGCGCAGGCAAAGGCAATCAGGAGCAGCAGCGCCAAAAAAAATAGTTGTGATCTTTTAATCATAGATGGATCATTATTTAATCAACAACTGTTATCTTTATCCTTTATTTCCGAAGGGATTGGCGGGATCAAAGCCTGCCGATCCGATCATCCTGCGACCTGGAAAGAGCAGGGTCTTAATTCCTGCCGTGCGACAATAAAGTTACATGTTTTAACTAATATAAACTCCTTTTTCCAAAAATATTATTTGATAAACGCCCTATTTTTTGAAGGATCTTTAATATTTACGGATGTTCCCGTTCCGGAACCCGCGCAGGACGAAGTGCTGATATGGATTCTCTGGTCGGCCATCTGTAATGCAGACCCGGAAATTACGAAGGGTTATATGAATTTCAAGGGGATGCCAGGCCATGAATTTGTAGGGCAGGTGGTTTCGGGTTCCGGCTGGTTTTATGGCAAAAAGGTGGTCGGCGAAATTAACTGTTCATGCGTTCACTTTCGACACCTTAAAAGTACTGATCCGCCATGGATAACAGGGCTTCCCTTTCAATCCTCCAACCCGTTCAGCCTGATGATATCCAGTTCGCCGGGACTGAATAAGCCGGCTTTGAATAGTTTCAGGTACTGTTCTGAAACACCGTCGCCAAAAACCAGGGCATCATCGGTGTTGACCGTAACCTTAACTCCATGATCAGCCAGTATCCGGATAGGATGAATTCTTAAGGATTTTACCACCTTCAGTTTGATATTACTGGTCGGACAAACGTTTAACGGGATGTGGTTATCTGCCAGCCATTTCATGACCTCACGGGAGGCGGCAGCGCTGATGCCATGCTGAACAGCATCGAGTTGAAGGGTCTCCACGGTCTCCCTTACTGAATCTGCTGTACCGAATTCACCCGCGTGAGCCTTGCATTTCAACCCCTGCTCCCTGGCAAACCGGTAGAGGGCTTTAAAATTTCCGACGGGCTGGGCAAATTCATCATCATACAGATCAACTGACCTGAAATACTGATAGCTGAGAAACTGTTCAAACGCCGCCATCAGGGTGTCGACCGGGATGCTTCGTGAAAAACCAAGTTCCGGACGGAAGTCGATTTCCGGGGCGACAGTCTGGTGATACTGTTTCAGGACAGCCACGATACGATCGCAAGAGACATGGAACATTGTGCCAAAACAAACGTCAATGCTCATTTCAAGACGTCTGATCCCGTCGCTCCTTGCCTGCATGAAGGCCGCCTCAACAGCTTTTTCAAACGCTCCCGGCAAAGAAAAAAAGGGACGAAAAACCCGGCCGATCCACTGGTTCAGGTCGGAAATCCCCGATCCGGATGCCTTGAAAACCTCCATCCGTTTGCCAAGATGTTTCTCGATGACCGACCGCTTTCCCCCTAACAGACAATGATTATGCAGATCTGCTTTGGGAAAAGAACGGATAAATGCCAGGCGCCGGCTTGAAACAGCTTCAGGAAAGTTCAATACGCTATTGTTTTAAAATTCAGCCTGTTTTATTTGTTGATTTCTACAGAATTATGATATATCGTAACATCGTTTTGCGACAGGGTAAAATCAACCTTGTGCGGCAAGGCGTTTTTATTGGAAAGCAGAATGATATACTTATTATCACCGATACTGTTGAACTGGACGAAGTTTGCGGCGGTCATCGAGGTGGACTGATCATTGACGCTGGTATGCTGAAGGTTCAGTAACGAAAGGCTGTTGACATCGAACTCAACCAGTGACTTGACAGGGTAAAGGGAAGACAGGTCGATCCTGATCTCGGCAACCTTCGGCGAGTAAAGCACTTTGACGGTTGCCTTGGCCAGGGGAGTATCATAATGGAGGTGGCCGGCAACCGTAAGGCTGTCGTGCAACGGCACACCGGCTGAAATCTCCTGCTTATCGGGCAGATGGATCCCGGGCACTTCATCCCCCTTTTTAACCAGGTTGAAGAGGATAAACCCTGCCAGAATTCCGAAAAGGAAGACAAGGCAAAATTTGAACCATGTCATTTTCCATACTTTTCGCACAACTTTGACTTCAAGCTGTTCAGGATGGTGGATATGTGCTTCCATAATATCAGTTTTTCATATCAGAGTCAAGGGAGTCCTGCTGGTTGGGTATGCCCGGACCTATTATTTGCTGCATCTGCAATGAAGCTGGTATTGCCAGGCAACCTTTGCAGTTTTTTTCATCACGCGGATCAGGTTTCCACCCCATATCTTCCGCAGATCGTTTTCAGAATAACCACGCCTTACCAGTTCAAGGGTAATGTTCCCCATTTCGCTCACATCGAAGCACCCTTCTACGCCGCCTCCGCCATCGAAATCGGTACCGATACCCACATGACTGATGCCAGCAACTTTCACCATATGATCGATATGATCGGCTACATCGGATACGGTGGCCAGCTTCTGTGGAAACCGGTCATTTATCTTGTTCCATTCATCTCTGGCAACTTTCATTTCATCCTCGCTGAGTCCGTCAAAATCATGATATTTTTTCCGCACTGCCGCCCTTGCGGAATCCCTTGCAGGGTTGGGCGCTGGGGCCTTCACATAGTCGCTGAGGATACACATCTGGACGACCCCTCCGTTCCTGGCGATGGCCTTCAGCAAGTCATCCGACAGGTTCCTGGGGTTGTTGCAGATTGCCTTGGAACAGGAATGTGAAGCAATCACAGGAGCTTTGGTAAATGCCAGTACATCTTTCACCGACTTGTCGGAGATATGGGAAACATCGACCATCATCCCGACATGGTTCATCTCCTGGACTGCTTCGTAGCCAAACTGGCTGAGACCGTTATGTTCGATGGTGTCGGTCGAGGAATCGCAGAGGTCATTGTTTTTTGTGTGACATAAGGTTATATAGCGGGCTCCCCGTAAATAGTAAGTACTGATCAGGGAAAGATCCTTGCCGATGGCATACCCGTTCTCAATGCCGATGAAAACAGCCCTGCGCCCCTCTTTTTTTATTTTCTGCAAATGTTCTGGTGAAACCACAAGTTCGGCCAGCGCGTGGTTGCGGCCGACGACAGCATGGATGGTATCGAAAATCGAAACGGCCTTTTGCCTGACCTTCTCATTTCCTTCGGCAGTACGAGGCCCCTGCGACACGAATACAGCGAAAAACACGCCATCCATCCCCCCTTCCTTCATCCTTGGAAAGTCGCTTTTTGAATAATCGGTATGCGGGTCATGACGGACCGACAGGTCAAATCCCTTCTGCATCAAACGCATGGGGGTATCGGTATGCGTGTCGATGGTAAAAACGGCGCGATGAATCGCAGCAGCCTTTTTTTCAAGGGTTCCCCCGTGATCTGAGGTATAACCCATCTTGCAGATCAATAATAAACTTAAAAAGATTCCAGTGGTTTTTTTCATCCTCTTTGATGTGAAAAGTGAGTTTCCCTGTTGTAAAATTCAGTGGGACAGTGTGTCAGTTTAGCTTTTCAGCTGCCTCAGATAGAGCTGCACCGCGTTTTCGAGTCCAAGGTAAAGAGCATCGCAGATCAGGGCATGTCCGATGGACACCTCCAGTAATCCCGGGATATTTTGTGCAAAATATTTCAGATTGTCAAGGTTCAGGTCGTGGCCGGCATTGATGCCAAGTCCGGCTTCAACGGCAACTGCCGCCGCCTCTGTAAATGGGCTTATGGCCCTGACGCAGTTATAGTGAAAATTGCTGGCATACGATTCCGTATAGAGCTCAATACGTTCAGTTCCAGTTATTACCGCCTGGCGGATCATTTCGGGGTTTGGTTCGATAAATACGGATGTCCTGATCCCGGTATTTTTAAATTCCATTATCACCTCCTGCAGGAACGATAAATGCAGAAAGGTATCCCAGCCCGCATTGGAGGTCAGAACCCCGGGAGGGTCGGGTACCAGGGTGACCTGTGTGGGTTTTACCCTGCAAACCATATCGATGAAATCACGCGAAGGGTAACCCTCGATGTTAAATTCAGTTCCAAGCAATGGCTTCAGGTCAAATACATCCTTATAACGTATATGCCGTTCGTCGGGGCGGGGATGAACGGTAATGCCTTCTGCGCCGAACCGTTCGCAATCAAGGGCTGCTTTAACAACGTTGGGCATGTCGCCTCCGCGCGCATTGCGTAAAGTCGCTATTTTATTGATATTAACGCTTAATCTGGTCATCTCCGGCTTGTTTGGTGCAAATCTACAATAAAAAGGGCATTTGGCGACCAGCCTGACGGGAACAAAAGCAAAACAATTTTGTGCCAAATCCGGAAGTATTTGGTAATTTTAACCTCCATGAAGACGAGGGGTCCCACGATGTTCATCCTTGTGGTATTTATATCGTTAAATATTTATGAGAGCAGTTATTCAGCGGGTTTCATCCGCATCAGTCACCATTGGCCAGGTTGTCGCCGGAAAAATCGGCTGCGGTTTGCTTGTTCTCCTGGGTATCGAAAACCGGGACGGATCAGCAGATATTGACTGGCTGGCTTCCAAACTTGTGAATCTGCGCATCTTCAATGATGAATCGGGGGTCATGAATTTTTCTGTCAGGGACAACGGTGGCGATATCCTCGTGGTGAGCCAGTTCACGCTTCATGCCAGCACCAGGAAGGGCAACCGTCCATCATACATACGTGCTGCCAGGCCGGAAACGGCTATCCCGTTATACAACCAGTTTATCAAACAACTTGAACTGGAACTTGGCAGGAAGATCGAAACGGGGATATTCGGGGCTATGATGGCGGTGGAACTGGTCAATGACGGACCTGTAACCATCCTGATCGACACCCTGGACAGGGAATAATTCATCCGTTTTCTGCCTGAGAATATATCTTTATGATCAGGTTAGGTATATTTAAAAATTATATTGACCTTTGGCTTTGTAAACAGAAAGAAAATAACCACAGGGAAACAGAGTTATATTGAAGTATGGATGAAGGTTTGATATCCGGAATAGACATGGCGAGCGACCCTGCAGGGACCCTTCATAAATTACATGCCGTATATCAGACAATGTTTGATCTCGACAGTGAAGCTATTATGGTGGTTGAAGCCACCAGGGGCATTGTACTGCAGGCAAATCCTGAATGTCTTATGATGCTGGGTTATCAGCAATCGGAATTGTCGGGATTACCCATATCCGAAATTATGAGCCAGGCGCCGGATATGTTTTCGCCTGAAGGAGAGAACCCGGCCCTCAGGGAGGAAATCAGATTCCACCCGGAAACATTCTGGAAGCGACGTGATGGGTTAATGATCCCTGTCAGGGTCAATATGCGGAAGGTGATTGCACCAGGCGTCCCAGTTTTTATTGTAATCGCCCGTGATATCCGTGAATTACGGGAAACCAAGACGGCTCTGCTTTCCAGCAACAAGCGGTATTACGATCTGGTGGAAACCAGTGGCGAGGGTTTGGGAATGGTCGATATGGATGAAAATTTCACCTTTGTAAACCCTGCTGCCTGTGAAATTTTCGGGTTACCTGTTGATAAACTGATAGGAAGAAGTTTGTTGTCATTCCTTGATGAACCTACGGTCGATGAAATAAAACACCAGTCGGCGTTACGAAAAGAGGGTCAGAAAAGTATCTATGAAATAGAGATCATCCGTCCGGATGCATTACGCCGCTGGATCATCGTGACCGCCACCCCCCAGTATGATACTGAAGGCATGTTTACCGCCACATTAGGCATATTCCGTGATATAACCGAGCGGAAACTTGCTGAAACAAGGCTTCGGGAAAGCGAGCGGCGGTTGCTCGAAATTGTAGACATCACCAACGACTGGATCTGGGAAATCAATGCTGAATGGAAATACTCATTCGTTTCGCAAAAGGTATTTGATATCCTGGGATACATGCCGGAAGAGATGATCGGCAGGTCGCCGTTTGATTTTCTTTTACCCGAAGATGCCGCCAGGGTTAAAGAGGGTGTGCGAAGTTTTGTTCACCAGTTCAAACCCCTGAATGCCATCGTAAACAGGGCAAAGCATAAAAACGGGAATATCGTATATCTTGAAACTTCCGGAATTGCTGTTTTTAACGAGCAAGGGGTTTATCAAGGATACCGGGGGGCCGACAGGGACATTACCATTCGCAAACTTTTCGAGCAGGAATTGATCATAGCAAAGGAGAAGGCAGAAGAATCCGACCGTCTGAAATCATCCATACTGGCCAATATGAGTCATGAACTCCGTACGCCGTTAAACGGGATCCTGGGATTTTCAGAAATCCTGAAAGAGGAACTTGCCAAAAGCGAGTACGAAAGCATGGTTGATAATATCTACGACTCAGGACGGCGGCTGATGGCGACCCTGAATTCGATAATTACCCTGTCGCAGCTTGAAGCAGGAAACATAAATGTCGCCCGGAAAACCGTGATGCTCGACATTTGTATATTTTCGGTACTGAAATCCCTGCAATCCGGCTTCTCCGGAAAAAATATTTTCATGGATACATCCGGTATCAGTGCGTTCCCTGTTTTCACGGATGAACATTTGCTGAAACAGCTTTTTCAGCAGATCCTTGACAATGCCATAAAG
>CAIYQH010000086.1 GCA_903928285.1 uncultured Bacteroidales bacterium | reverse complement strand
CTTGTAGCCAGCTGCATGTATTTCAAACTTACCGGTGATGAAAATTGTATTTCCGACATTTACAAGTATCTCAATTTTATCGGCCATTGCCAACGGCCTGGGGGTGATTTTTTAAATTATACAGACCAGGCCAACAACTTTACGGAACAAAATATAACGACCAACCTGGATGATTCAAACGGACGAGCCGTATGGGCGCTGGGCTACCTCATTTCTATGATCGAACCATTGCCATTGAAAATCATATCGGAGGCGGAAATAATTCTTAAAAAATCGTTGTTTCGCTTCGGCGCCATCCATTCAACCCGGGCCATGGCCTTTGCGATCAAGGGAATTTACTTTTATCAAAGCGTGATAAAGTCACCTGAAAACCTGGCACTGGTAAAAATCCTGGCCAACAGGATGGTCCAGATGTTCAGGCATGAAGCTGATGAAAACTGGGTATGGTTTGAAGGCTACCTGACCTATGCAAACAGCATTCTGCCGGAGGCTATGTTATATGCATGGCAGATGACCGGGGATACAACCTATAAAGAGATTGCAACTGCCTCTTTTACTTTTTTGCTTACCCAAACCTTTAATGAAAGCGGGATTAAGGTGATATCCAACACAAGCTGGAAGAAAAGGGGCCGCAGGGCTGCAGCTTTTGGAGAACAGCCCATCGATGTTGCCTACACCATCATGACGTTAAGCAAATTTTATGATGTCTTCAGACAGGAAGAATACCTTGTAAAGATGAAAACAGCATTCAGCTGGTTTTTAGGTAATAACCATCTGCACCAGGTCATCTATAACCCGTGTACCGGGGGTTGCTTCGACGGACTGGAAGAAACCCGGGTTAACCTCAACCAGGGGGCCGAGTCAACGGTCAGCTACCTGATGGCCCGGTTAACCATGAAACACAGCCAGGATGCTGAAAGAGTCACCAAAGAACCGTCACATTACCGGAAAAGGATTGTGCATAGCGTCGTTAATTGCTGTTATTCCACAGATTGCAAAAAGGAGGTTTCCGGTTTTATCTCCCCCCGGAGTCTCGATACCGTTATCCCTGCCAAATTAACAGGATCCTGAAAATTGTGTGAATTATACAAATAATTTCAGGAATTGTGTAAAACTTAATCCTGAAAGGTCCCTCAACTTTGCAAAACTTCCTGCTTTGTTCACCGGCATGATGCCTGTAAGGAATTAATTCATTGGTTGCTTTTCATGAATGGTTTCCAATACTTTTGGCAACAGCAGCGATTATCATGCTTTTTTTATCAGCATGACGGATAAACCAGGATACACAGTTCAAAAGAATATAATCCGGATGAAAATTTATATAAAATATATGGTGAGCATCCGCTGTAAAATGGTAGTAAAATCCATTCTGAAAAAACTTGGACTCCATTTCATCGTGGTCGATCTGGGTGAGGTAGAGATCATGGAAACGCTGACAGCAGAACAACATGGTCAACTGGCGATTGCATTGCATGAAGCAGGACTGGAATTAATGGATGATAAGCGGGCTGTACTGATTGAAAAAATCAAAAATGTCATTATTGAAATGGTTCATTATTCTGATGAGATGATCAAGATAAACTTTTCTGATTTTTTAAGTAAAAAATTAAATCATGATTACACCTACCTGGCCAACCTGTTTTCAGAGGTACAGGGGACCACGATAGAGCATTTTATTATCTCCCATAAGGTCGAACGGATCAAGGAGCTGATCATTTATGATGAGCTGAACATCACTGAAATAGCCTGGAAGCTGAATTACAGCAGCGTTGCCCATTTGTCGAACCAGTTTAAAAAAGTCACCGGCCTCTCCCCTTCCCATTTTAAGCAGCTAAAGGTTAAAAGGAGAAACCCGATCGAGGATGTTGGAAATGAATAACGGGTCACCCATGACCTACAAGAAAATCATATGGAAAT
>CAIYQH010000085.1 GCA_903928285.1 uncultured Bacteroidales bacterium | reverse complement strand
TCTGTGTCAGGCTCGTTGGAGGGCCAGAAGGAAATGCTGTTTTCAGTTGATTCGATGTAGGGTCCGTTCACCACCGGGCCGATTCCTCTTCCGATGGTGTTATGATGGATGAAGGGCACGTGAACCACATCGAGCTGGTTTTCAATAGCCCTTGAATAATGGGCTTTCCAGTGATCGGTAAACCCGTTCCATACCAGGTCGTCACCCAGGTTTGAAAACCAGGGAACTTCAGGCAGGTTTGCTATAGTTTCCGGTTTATTTTCTGCAGGATTAAGGGTATACCAGAAAAAGATAAACCCATGGTTTTCATGTGCCGGGTAGGTCGTCGCACGGATATGATCCGGTATAGCCGCTGCCTTCCCGTTGGCGGGGATCAACCGGCAGGAGCCTGAGGGATCATATTCAAAGCCATGAAACGGGCATTGAAGGTGGTCGTGTATGATTTTACCTTTGCTCAGCGCGATTCCCCGGTGCGGGCACTTGTCAATTGCGATGCCCACCCGGTTCTGGCTGTCGCGCCAAACTACCAGGTTGAGCCCCATCCTTTTTACGCCCATAACTTTGTCCTTCCTCACCTCTTTTGAAGAGAGGATTACATACCATTGGTTTGGAATCATAGGTTATTTAATTGATAAGTTCAAAAAACCCCTTCTTTTCGTTGTAGCTGAATATCTCGCCGGTTTCGATGAGGTAATGCCAGCCTATCAGCTTCAGCGTACCCTCCCTGTAACGGGATTCAATGTAGGGATAGGTGAGCAGGTGTTTCAGCTGTTCTACGATATTCAGCTGTTCTGCCATCCATTCCCTGGCGGCAGGATCGCCCCCCGGGGGTAAAATCTCCAGTACCCTTTCCCTTACAGCGCTTGAAAGTTTCAGCCAGTTCCTGGTATGCGGAAGGTGGCTGAGCGCTTCGTCGGTTTTAAAGAGGGCCGCACATCCTCCGCAATTGGAATGGCCGCAAACCACGATGTTTTCAACGTGCAGCGCCTGAACAGCATATTCAATGGCAGATGTGATCCCGAGAAAGTCGCCCGTATCCTGGTAAACCGGTACGATATTCGCAACATTCCTGATCACAAAGATCTCTCCCGGCAGCGTTTTGGTGATAAAGTTAGGCACGACCCTTGAATCTGAACATCCGATAAACAGGGTGTGCGGATCCTGGCCATCGCTGATTTGCTTAAACAGGGTTTTATGCTCCTCGAAATCGGTCTTGCGGAATTCAACAACCCCCCGGATAAGGTTTTCCATCTTTTTTATACCTCAGTTTTTCCTGACCGACTGGAGCCCATTCTCCGCCATGTATTTTGCAAATTCCTCATAGCCCGTCTCCCTGATCCTGGCAATACAGGCTGCCCTGTCAGATTTGAAGATCAGGGCAAAAACCTTGGAGAAGAAGTTGTTGAACTTCCTGCAATCCATCGGGTTAGAGAACTCTTTGCACTCGGCGCAGCTTGAATAGGAGTGCTCGATATTACAGCTTCGGATCTTGCACCAGGATGCTTTGCTGTTTTCATGACAGCCCGGGCAGGATCCTGACAGGTGCTTTTTGCAGGCACCGCAGTATAGGCCGCAATAGGCGACCAGTGATTTGTCGGCAATAATAGGTTTCATGGCGGTTGATTTTGGATTAGCTAAAATAAAACATTTTCAGGGATTTATTTGTCTTTTTCAAGGTATTCTTCATAGGCTCCCATATCCAGCAAACCATGACCCGAGAAGTTGAAGAGAATGGTTTTCGCCACACCCTCCTCCCTTGCTGTCAGGGCTTCCGTTATTACCTGGGCAATGGCATGAGCCGTTTCGGGTGCCGGGATCATACCTTCTGCCCTCGAAAACATCATGGCAGCCCTGAAACTGTCGGCCTGTTCAACGGAGCGGGCTTCCACCAGTTTGTCTTTCAGCAATTGACTGACGATAGCGCCTGCGCCATGGTATCTCAGTCCCCCGGCATGAATCGAGGGAGGGATAAACTTATGACCCAGGGTGTACATGGGGATCAGCGGGGTCATCCCAGCGGTATCGCCAAAATCGTATTCGAATTTTCCCCGCGTCAGTTTTGGGCAGGAGGCCGATTCGACCGCAATACAGCGTGTTTGTTTCCCATCTGAAAAATTATATCGCAGGAAAGGAAAAGCTAATCCCCCGAAGTTCGAGCCCCCGCCAAACGGCCCGATTACCAGATCCGGGAAATCTCCGGTCATCTCCAGTTGCTTCAGCGATTCAAGTCCGATGATAGTCTGGTGAAGCAGCACATGGTTGAGCACACTTCCCAGCGAATATTTGGTGTCTTCGTTCATGGCAGCCACCTCGATGGCTTCCGATATCGCCACGCCCAGGCTACCCGGGCAGTCGGGATCCTCTGCCAGGAACATTCGCCCGGCATTCGTTTGTTCGCTGGGCGAGGCAATCACCTGGCCATTCCATAAATTCATCATAGTTTTCCGGTAGGGTTTCTGGTGAAAACTGACTTTAACCATAAACACTTTGCATTCAATGCCAAAGAAATTCGTGGCAAAACTCAGGGCGCTGCCCCACTGGCCGGCGCCGGTTTCAGTTGTCATTTTCTTCACCCCCTGCTTGTAATTATAGTATGCCTGGGGGATTGCCGTGTTTGGTTTGTGCGACCCTGGAGGGCTGACACTTTCATTCTTGTAATAGATCTTTGCCGGCGAATCCAGCATCTTTTCAAGGTTATATGCCCTGTGCAACGGTGTTGGACGATATAGCCGGTAGAGATCCAGTACCTGGTCGGGAATGTCGATATACCGTTCGGTTGACATCTCCTGTTTAATCAGGGCCAGGGGGAAAAGAGGTTCCAGGTCGGACGGCCCGACAGGCTCTTTGGTTGCCGGATGGAGTAACGGCAGTAATGGATTTGGCATATCTGCCTGGATATTATACCATTGTGTTGGCATTTCTCGTTCGTTCAGCTGGATTTTTCTAATTTTTGTCATGTTATGATGGTTTTAGGGTAAATAAAAAGTGGCTTGCCATTCCATGCCGGCAAACCACTTTCTGTAACATGAAAAAAGGCCTGCCGTTTGTAAACAGCAAGCCTTTAATTTATAGGGTAAAATAAAGGAAACTATGATGTTTACGTTCTGTTTGTTACAGAACGCCACCAACAAAATTTACAGGTTGTATTGAATCCGGTATTCATGGAATCTTATTTGTATCATTTCTAAACTGGCTGCAAACATAAACAAATTAATTTTCATGTTGAACATGTTTCTGAAAATAAACAACTCTTCAACCAGTTTTTACTGTAAAGGCATGATCACCTCTATAAGTTCCGGTAAATCCATTCCAAGTTTTTTCAGGTGTTCGATTTTGGGCACCCCGTTTTTATTCCAGCCACGGCGCTCGTAAACCGCGTCAAGCAGCTGTTCATAACGGTTTTCGCGATAGGCGCGAAGTGTCTTCATCTTCTCCTCCGTTGTTTTTCCGGCAGGATCAAAATTAACCTGTTCGAGTAACTGCTTGTCGTACCGTTCGGCGCGTGATTCGTATTCCTCCATGGTAACGGGTCCGCAGGCGCGGTAAGGCTGTGCGTCGTGAATCCGCAACCCTTTTCCCTGGCGGATGTTGAAGATACGCTGGAAGTTATATACGCGTTCCGACATGCGGATGATATCTTGCTTGTTGATCGATGAACCGGTAACGGCATTGAAAATGGTCACATAGTTGTCAACGTGCTGCGGAACCTTTGCAGGTTCAGCCTGTTGGGAATTATCTTCAGGTTCCACGTCATTCCAGGGGAGTTTGCAGAATCCTGCAAGTCCGAACCAGGTGCGGAACATGGGGAAATAATGAAGGGCTTCGGCTTTCTTTTCAAAAGTGGGGATATGGTTGTTGACCATATCCATGAAGATCAGCCAGGCCTCGTCGTGCTGCGGACCCTTATTGGTCATGGCATAACCGCCCTGCTGGGCCAGTGATTCCTTGGAAACATACTGGGAATATTCCAATCCTTTGTTTTCCATGCCGATATCCTGCATGAAGGCGGCATCACCCCATCCGTTCTTTGCAAACAGCTCTTTCATCTTGTGAACGCCCAGGCCGGCAGTCACACCAAAACCCTCCCCGCGCGACAACTGGTGGAGTAACTCCATGGCAGCGTCGGCATTGCCGAAATTCAGCTTCAGCCCGCCTGTACGATCTTCGTTCAGGATTCCGTTCTCGTAACATTCCATCACGAACCCGAGGATGCTGCCCCAACTGATGGTGCAGATACCATAGGTATCGCAATAAAAGTTGGCTTCGATGGTGAAGTCGGGATTGAAAATCCCGGCGATGGAACCCAGCGAGGAGGTCGTTTCATATTCGGGACCATCGACAATCACCTTGTCTCCCTTGTAGGGACCGGAACGGAGTTCATAGTTGTCGACACCCTTGGCACAGGCCATATTGCAACCAACCCAGCACCCGTCGGGGACATTTTGCGTAAAGAATGATTTCCACACATCGCCGCTGATTTTTACGGCATCGGGGTGGCTCCCGAACTTGAAATTGTTGACGGGAAGCAGGTCATAATCGTTCATGACAAGCGTGAGATGGGCTGTGCCTTTTGAGCGCATTTCGCACTGTTTGTCATCAAGGTCGCGCATCTCCTTGTTAAAGGTACGGCCGCGATCCTGGATGGCTTCCATGTTCACCACGTTGTTCCGGTTGCCGCCAATGGTCTTCACGTGAGCCACGAGTGCCTTGATTTTCTTGTCGCGCAGCACGGTTCCGATGCCGCCGCGTCCGGCCTGTTTCAGCCTGACTTTTTTACGTTTGATATCATAGAAGCTGAAATTGAGCATCCCGATCAGGGAGTGTTCGGCAGCGGTTCCGGCCGATACCACCGAAACATTATATTTATCTTTTTCTATTCCCGGCAGGGCCATCATGTCGTGCAGCTCTTCGGCAAGAACATGGCTGTCGGAGGGCAGGTCGCCCGCTTCATAAATCTCGATGATTTCACGTTCCTCTTCAAAGAGTACCAGCACCTCTTGGTCCGACTTGCCCTGGATCTCCAGGGCATCGAATCCGCAGAATTTCAGGAAGGGGCCGAAGAACCCGCCAACATTCGAATCGACGACGATATCTGTTTGCGGACTGATGGCACAGCAAATGGCCTTGCCGCTTCCCGAATACTGGGTAATCCCGCAGCAGGGACCGCCGGAGATGACGATCTCGTTCTCCGGATCGCTCCACCTGGTTTCGGGTTTGGTGGCATCCCAGAGCAGGCGCAGGTCAAAGCCCTTCCCTCCTGTGAATTTTTCCTTCATCTCTGCCGATACAGGTTTTTCCCTGATGGTACGATCCCCGACATTGATGTATACCGACCGGTTGTTATACCCTTTGTCAATCGGCGCCCATGTGTATTTGTACTGGGCCAGCAACTTATGTGTTTTCCTGAAATCTTCGAATGTCATAGCCGTTCGTTTGTTTTGTGAATTCGTTAACGAAACAAAAATATAAAAAAAATAGCTTGTAAACACCAATCAATCAAAAAGATCGATAGGTTTTCTTCTGCATATCGGATCAAAGGAAAAGTGAAAATTGAAAAGATCCAACAACATCATTTAACCAATTCCTTTCCCTGTTGCCTGCTGCCTATTGCCTGTCGCCTGGTTTTACGATCTTCCCAGGTCCTCCTCCTCCGGGAAGGAGAGTTCATGCCAGCTGTAGAGTCCTTCGAGAAGGCGGTCGCGTTTTTCCTGCGGGCTTAACCGGTCGTATGCCTCCCGTGCCTCCCGTGCTTTACGCCGTTTTTCCTCCTCGATCTGGTGAATGTTTTCGGTGTATTTCTCCTCCACGCATTTCTGAAGGAAATCACGGGCAACGGTAGGGAAGAGTTCAAGCAGCAGTTCATCCTTTTCGTTATCGGCTAATTTCATCTCGCCGTATTCCTCGAAGATGGTATTTTCCTGTTTCTTATAGTTTTTGGTATCATATGGGGTCTCTTCCCTCACGCCGGTGAGCTGTTCCCTGAAATCAGGGTCAACAGGGATCGGCGTCCTTCCATAGATACCTTTGACCAGGTTTACAAACTGGATCGACTTGGTTGTGAAGTAGGGGAGATCCTTGTTTTCATCAATCACGCAGTTAACCGCCTGGACGCCGACAATCTGACTGGTAGGGGTTACCAGCGGCGGGCATCCCGATTTGATACGCACCAGGGGCACCAGTTCCAGAACCCTTGGAAGGAGGTGGTCCATCTTGAGTTGTTTGAGCTGTGCGTGCATATTGGTGTACATTCCCCCGGGGATCTCTGCTCTTTTTACAGCCTCGTCGGGTTCAGGGAATTGAAAATACTTTTCGATTTCAAGGCAGGCTGCCAGCAGCTCCTCCTCCCGGTCGTGTTTAGCCATATAGATAGCCTTGACAAAAAGTTTGTTGATATGTTTCGGTAATTTATCTTTGGTAAAATCAAAATCAACCGGGAAAATCGTGCAGGTATCAAATTCCGACAGTTCCTGCCTGATCGCCTTCAGTTCCTTGTCAATGGCAACAACGGCTTCGGGATTAACTCCGGTATCGATGCCCAGTTTGTCGCAAAAAATATGGATCAGTTCGTAGGCGGGCGCTGCAGGACCTCCTGAGAAATTCCAGATGTTAGTGTCGACGATGTCAACACCATTGACAATCGCTGCCAGCACCGATGCAAGACCGTATCCCGGCGTGCAGTGGGTGTGAAAGTCGATCGGCACGCGAACCTCCGCCTTCAGCCGGCGGATGAGTTTCCCGGTTTGTAACGGGGTAATAAGCCCGGCCATGTCTTTGATGGAAATCATATCGGCGCCCAGGGCTTCCAGTTGCCTGGCTTTCTCAACGAAATAGTCGATGGTGAAGATATCGTGCGGCAAGGCCTTGAAATGGATCCATGACCTGAATTTCTGTTTGGTTGAAAATTTCGGATCCACGGTGAAACTGATGGCACAATCGGCCATTCCTCCGTTTTGTTTGACATATTTAATGGTGGATTTCATGTTTTCCACATCATTGAGAGCGTCAAAGATCCGCATGATCCCGATTCCTGACTGGACTGCAAGCCTGTTAAATCCTTCAATGACCTCTTCAGGATATGGATTATATCCAAAGAGGTTTCTCCCTCTCGACAGGGCTGTAAGTTTCGAAACATCTCCAACCGCACTTTTGATCTTTTCGAGACGGACCCAGGGGTTTTCAGAAAGGTACCTCATGATGGAATCGGGGACAGCGCCTCCCCAAACCTCCATGGCGTAAAAGTGAGCATCTTTATAAAAGGGCAGAACACGGTCAACCTGTTCCTGGGTCATCCGGGTAGCAAAGAGGGATTGCTGACCATCGCGCAGGGTAAGATCCCTGATTTTCAACGTACTTCTCGACATGTTGCGTTTTTGTGTTAAATATTTAACAGTAACGCAAAAGTAGTGATTTCAGTAATCCAAAAATGGTAAATTCCGGCTTCCATGATTTTTTTATCATGAAATTTATTGCCGGGGCAATGATTGCAGCGGAAAATCAGGGGACATGAAAGCTCCGGGATGATGGGGAAATGGGTAAAAGCGTTTAACGAATCAGGAAAACCTGTGGCGGGCAGGGTTAACCTTCATCCTGGTGGTGGTGGTGATGCCGGTGCCGGCGGCTGTGTTTTGCATGACTGCGCGGTGTCCGGAAAAAATAGATGAGACCCGGAATCCCGGCTGCCACCAGGGCAATGACAGCAGAAATGATTGAAATATCCTGCCCGTCCAAATGGTATCCGGATTTATAATAATGCACCAGGTATCCGGCCATCCAGAAAAAAACAAGATACAACTGAAAGAAGGTCAATAGTTTCAGAAACTTCAACTGCGATTTCTTGACAAACCATTCATGGGATATATGCATGTTGAGATTTTTCAGGAGATTATGGTAGAAAATAATCGCAAATAGTACGATCAGACCTTCCACAAAACCATGCGAAAAAACTGAGTTTTCAGTTACAATGATGCCGGAGAAAAGGGCTATGAAATAACTGTCGGCCCAATGCCAGATATTGGTCATCACCATCAGGACAAGGCATACCATGGAGAGGAAAACCCCAAACTGGAACTTCCTGATCTTTGAAACTGTCAACACAATGAGACAAAGGGCTCCCAGGGTAGCCACCTTGGACCCGCTGTGAAAAATCTTGGCAACTGCAATCAAAGAGATGGCCAGGCCAATAAAAATAGCAGGCTTTA
>CAIYQH010000084.1 GCA_903928285.1 uncultured Bacteroidales bacterium | reverse complement strand
CGGCCGCTGGAGTGGTATGCAACATCAGGCTCCTTCTCAAGAATGGTAATAGATGCCTGGGAATACCTCGATCTGAGTTCACGGGCAATGGCCAGACCGATGATTCCGGCGCCAATGATAAGATAGTCGGATTGTTGGGTCATATAATTGGGTTATAGGTTATGGATCATGAATGAATAAATCACAGGCTGGCAAAATGCCTTATCAGTAAAACAGTTATCCCGGCAGGGATTGTGCAACAAACCAGCTGTTAAGACCTTAATTTGGCGTGGTTATCAGGCTGTCGACCAGGTACCGGGTATCGCCGCGCCAGGAGAGGGTGCCGTTTTTCTCCTTGTAATGCAGCACCACCATGGTACCCTCCAGGTGCAGCAACTTTTCGGCAAGGGCTTTGTCGGGCACTGAGAAGTAGAATTTTTCAGAGGCCAGCGAAACATCCTGGTTGCTCTTGATGCTGCTGAGGATCAGCTCGCCTTCATAGGTTTTAAAGATGGTTCCCTTATAGGAAAACTTCTGCAGCAGTCCCGACCGGTTGCCCTCGCTGTAGGTGAAACTGTATTTCCAATAAGAGAAGAGGGCTACGATGACGATCAGGATCGCCAGACTCCAGTATAGAAATTTCTTCATTTTCCGAAAATTAGATTGAACATGCAAACTTACTTGAAGTTTCTTTAAAATCAAACACAAACAGACCAGGGAGTTTTTACATTTGCGTTTTTTATTCCCAACCTGAACTTCCCATGACACAACCTGCTTCCCCCGGCCAGAAATTTCCGCGAATCCTCCTTACCGGAGGTTCCGGGTTCCTGGGCAGGGCCATTGCCGCCGAACTGCTGGATACTGACTCCCCCTTGCAGCCATCGCTGCTGCGAATCTTCGACCTTGTTCCCTTTTCCGGTCCCGCCGACCAACGGATCGAGAGCATTACCGGCGATATCCGTGATGCACAGGCGGTAAGCGAGGCTTGCCGCGGCATCGACCTGGTGATCCATTCAGCAGCGATGGTTGACTGGGGCACCCGGCCCGAACAGGAGGTGCTGTCGGTGAATTTCGGGGGTACAGAAAATGTGATCCGCGGATGCAGCCTCCACGGGGTGAGTCACCTGGTCTATACCAGTTCGCTGGATGCCGTTTTTGGCGGGAATTCGCTGGTTGATATCGACGAAACCATCCCCTATCCGGCGCGCCATCCCAATATGTACTGCCACAGCAAATATCTTTCGGAAAAAAGGGTACTTGAATCGAACGGCATGGAAATCGAGGCTGGCGACAGGATGACAAGTCCCGCCCGGATGACCACCTGTGTGCTGCGTCCGGCCGACATTTACGGGGAGGGCGACCCCTTTCATATCGGGTCGCTGATCAGGATGGCCAGGGGCGGGTTTTATGTCCGTCTGGGCAACGGCTCCTCCCTGTCGCAGCATGTGTATGTGGGGAACATGGCCTGGGCGCATGTGCTGGCATCGAAGGCCCTGCTGGAAGGCAATCCGGCTGTGGCAGGCCAGCCCTATTTTATTACCGACGGCCCTCCGGCCAACTTTTTCACCTTTTTTGACCGTATTGTTGAGGGTGCCGGTTATACGATCCGGCCGAAAAACATCTGGATTCCGCGCGGACTGGCCTATTTCATGGGGATGATTTCGGAGGGGGTCGCCCTGCTCGTCAGGCCGGTCAGAAAGTATGCTCCCAAATTCAGCCGGTTTGCGGTCATCTATACCTGTAACGATTTCACCTTCAGTGCTGAAAAGGCACGGAAAGATTTCGGTTTTGAGCCCAGGTATTCCGCCGGGGAGGCCTTCATCCGTACGGTTGCCTGGTGGCAGGTTGCGGCTGTAAAATAATCAGCCATATTTTTTTGCAAAAAATTTCCTTCGATTGGATTTTTTCGGAACTTAGTGGACCTTAAAACTCCCGTTTCATGAATTTAAAATCTACCGGTCTGATAGCTGTTTTTGAGACGGCCATCCGCGGTAACTGGGAACTCACGGCCCTTTCAGATTATGGCGGTGATTCATTCACATACAGGGCTGTTGGTGAACGCATTGTAAAAATCCATACATTTTTCAGGGCCGCCGGCGTTCAAAAGGGAGACCATATTGCCCTTTTGGGCAAGAATTCGGCCCATTGGGGGATGATCTACCTGGCAACGGTAACCTATGGCGCGGTGATCGTACCCATCCTGCCTGATTTCAAGCCTGCCGACATCCAGTCGATCGTGGCCCATTCCGATTCGGTGCTGCTTTTCATGGAGGAGAGCATGTTCAGGGACCTCGATCCGCAGACATTTCCCCAGGTCAGGCAGATCCTGAAGATACAGGATGATTCGGTCCTCTTTTCCCGTGATCCTTCGGCTTTGAGCACGGGATTAACAGATCCCGGCAAACCCGTTTCCCCGGAAGATCTCAGCTTTGCCTCCTCCGCTCCCGACTATATTGCCGTGATCAGCTACACCTCGGGAACAACGGGGTTCTCCAAGGGTGTGGTTCTGCAGCACAAGAGTATCCTGGGGAATATCCTCTATGCCCACCGGAACATGCCACTGAATCCGCGCGACAAGATCCTCTCGTTCCTGCCCCTGGCCCATACCTATGGCTGTGCCTTCGAATTTCTCTTCCCCTTCAGCCTGGGCTGCGACATCACCTTCCTGACCAAAACGCCCTCTCCCAAGATCATCATGCAGGCTTTCCAGGAGATCCGCCCCGCCCTGATCCTGTCGGTCCCGCTGATCATCGAAAAGATCTACAAGTCACAGATCCTGCCGGCCCTCCGCAAACCCGAAGTGAGGCTACTGATCAACATCCCCTTCCTGAAAAACCTTGTTTACAAAAAGATCCGCCGGAGGATGATCGATGTATTCGGCGGCAACTTCCGCGAGCTGGTTATCGGGGGAGCTCCCTTTAATGCCCAGGCCGAGCACTTCTTCAGGAAAATGAACTTCCCCTTTACCGTGGGCTATGGTATGACCGAATGCGGTCCGCTGATCTCCTATGCCTCCTGGAAAACCACGCAAACCGGGGCTTCCGGCAGGGTGGTCGATGAACTCGAGGTCCAGATCGACTCCGAGCATCCCTACCATCAGTCGGGAGAGATCCTGCTGCGTGGGAACCACGTGATGCTTGGCTATTACAAAAATGAAGAGGCGACCCTTGCGGTGATCGACCCTTCGGGATGGCTTCACACCGGCGACCTCGGCGTGACCGACCGCAAAGGGAATATCTATATCAAAGGCCGGAGCAAGAGCATGATCCTCGGCCCATCGGGGAAAAATATCTATCCTGAGGAGATCGAAGCCAGGCTGAACAACCGTTTTATGGTGATGGAGTCGCTGGTAACCGACCGCGAAGGCAAGCTTATCGCCCTGATCTATCCCGATTTCGACGCCATGGAAAGCGCCGGGATGACGCGTGAGCAGCTGCCCCAGGTATTCAAGGAATATATTCATGAACTTAACCATCACCTTCCAAAATATGCCCGCGTAGCCAGCTTTGAGATTACCCAGGCTGAATTCGAAAAAACGCCTAAAAAGAGTATCAAAAGATTCCTGTACCAGTAAAAAACAATCTGCAACCATCCCTCTTCATTCCTGAAACCAACCTTCAACAACAAATCTATGAAACAGATCAACCATCGCCCCGTTCTCCTGCTTCTCCTGTTCCTTCTCCTGTCATCATGGATGATGGCCCAGCCATTCGACCTGACAAAGTTGCCGCCGCTCGACCCGCAGGTACGCACCGGCCTGCTGGAAAATGGCATGCACTATTATATCAGGGTCAACAAAATACAGGAAAAACGGGCTGAATTTTATATTGCCCACAATGTCGGGGCTATCCTGGAGGAGGATAACCAAAATGGGCTGGCCCATTTTACCGAACATATGGCTTTTAACGGCACCATCAATTTCCCGAAAAAGGGGATCCTCGATTACCTGGCCACCATCGGGGTTAAATTCGGCACCAATGTCAATGCCTCCACAGGCCTTGAACGTACGGTTTATAACCTGTCGAATGTGCCGCTCCTTCGCGAAGGCGTAGTGGATACCTGCCTGATGATCCTGCACGACTGGTCGAATTACATCGCCTTTGAACCCTCTGAAATCGATCTTGAAAGAGGGGTCATCCTCGAGGAATGGCGTACCTACGGTTCGGCAAGTGAACGCATGAGCAACCAGCTGGCGCCCGTGATCTACAAAGGTTCAAAATATGCCATCCGGAATGTGATCGGCGATACTGCCGTTATCAAGCATTTCAAACACGAAGCCATCAGGGATTTTTACAAAAAGTGGTATCGGCCCGACCTTCAGGCCATTATCGTGGTTGGCGATTTCGATGTCAATGTGATGGAGGGCAAGATTAAAAAGCTTTTCAGCAATATTCCGAAGGCCCAGAATCCAACCGCCAAGGAGGAATACGGTTTACCCGACAACAAGGAACCGCTGATCGGAACGGCTACCGACAAGGAGGCCACCAGTACGATGGTAAACATCTATTATAAACACGATGCCGTCAGGGATGCCGACAAAACGCTCGGCTACATTCGGCTCCAGATTATACGCGGCTTTATCAGCACGATGTTTGGCCAGCGCATGTCGGAACTGGCAAACCGGGAAAATCCCCCCTTTATCTTTGCCCGCTCCTATTATGGGCAGTTTACCCGCAGCAAAGATGCCTTTGTAGGAATGGCCCAGGCTGCCAACAACAAATCGCTGGAGGCGCTGTCAGCCCTGCTTACCGAGATGGAACGGATGAACCGCTACGGATTTACCGCAGGAGAATTTGAGCGTGCCAGGGCAGAGGTCATGCGGAACTTTGAATCCCGCTTTCTGGAACGCGACAGGCGCAAAAACCGCGAGCTGGTCAACCAGAATATCAGCAATTTCCTTACCAACAACCCGAATCCGGGTGTCGAGTTTGAATTCAACTTTGCACAGGCCATGGTTCCCGGGATTTCGCTCGATGAGGTAAACCAGGAGACCAGGAAATATATCACCAAAGAGAACCAGGTAATCACCATCACCGGTCCTGCAAAAGCCGGTATCACGGTTCCTTCGGTCGACGAGATCAAACTGGTTCTCGACAGCTATCAGAAAGCCCCCATCAACCCCTATGTGGATGTCATGGCCGGTAAAAAACTCATTGAAACCGAGCCTGTGCCGGGCAAAGTCGCTACCACCACGGTCAATGAAACCTTCCAGACCACTGAATGGGTATTGTCAAACGGCATGCACATTGTGTTTAAACCTACCGACATCAAGGAGGATGAACTGCTGGTACGCGGATTTGCCATGGGCGGCACCTCCCACCTGGGCGACGACCTGATGCATTCTGCCGAACTGTTTTCCGACGGGGTAACCCAGATGGGCGTTGGCACACTGTCACGCACCGAGCTCTCCAAGATGATGGCCGGCAAACGCGCCAACGTTTCCATCGGATTGTCAAAAGACCAGGATATGGTGACGGGACGCACCTCCCCGAAAGACCTGGAGACCACCCTGCAGCTGATCTATCTCTACTTTACCCATCCCAGGTGGGATGCCACCGATTACAAGACCTGGATGGATAAAGAAAAGGCCGGCTATATCAACGCCGCTTCCGATCCGCGGACAGCGCTATCCGACTCCATCGATGCGATGATGAGCAACCACCATCCGCGGGCTGTCCCCCTGACTTATGAAACACTCGACCAGGTCAGCATGGCGAAACTGCAGGCCATCTATCAGCAACGGTTTGCCAGTCCCGGCAGTTTTACCTTTCTCTTTGTAGGGAAGATCGATCCTGAAAAGGTCAAACCGCTCATCGAAAAATACCTGGGTTCCCTGGCGCCCGGCAAGGGTCCTGAAACCTTCAAAGACGATGGCATCCATCCCCCGAAAGGAAAGGTTGTCAATGATTTCAGACACGAAAGCACCACGCCGCGCACCACCATCTTTGTAAACCTGAACGGGCGATGCAACTATAACGCCACCGACCGGTTGCTGGGAGCAGCTATCCGTCATATCCTCGAACTGCGCTATGTCCAGTCGATCCGCGAAGATGAAGGCGGCGCCTACAGCGTAAGGGTTGCCTGGGCGGCCGAAAAATACCCCGAGCCCAATTTCCAGTTCACCGTCAGGTTTGATACCGATCCCATCAAGGCCGACAAACTGCTCAGCATCGTTCACAAGGAGATCACCAACCTGATTGAAAACGGCCCGTCTGAAACCGACCTGCAAAAGGCAAAGGAGTATTTCCTCAAGCAGCGCCCCGAGGATATGAAGGAAAATCAATGGTGGAGTGTAGCCCTTTCAGAATATTACTTCTATGGGTTTGATCATATCACACGGTTTGAAACCAATGTCAGGGAGCTGACTACGAAAGCCGTTCAGGATTATGCCAAACAGACACTCAAACAGGGAAATGAAGTACAGGTAATTATGAGGCCGTAATTTTCAGAAGGAGATCCTTTAACGCACTGAGTTTTCAATCCATAACACCGAATTGCCGGTGCCGAATTCGTTATTTTCCCACAGGTCGTTGGATGGATCGAGGATCCATTTGTCATCGACCACGTACTTGTAGGTATATTTTCCCGGCCTGAGATAGAGCGGCAAAGTCCATACACCATTCTCCTCAGCCATCCGGTAACCAGGTTTATTCCAGCCATTGAAACTGCCTGAAAGGGTTACCCTCTTGGCATTGCCATTTTTTTCCAGCCGGAAGATATGGTTAGGCTTGACAACCAGGATTGAGTTGGTATAATCGCCACTGCCGCTGATGTAAGGATTTGCAGGGTCGGTGATCCATTTTCCGTCGATCACGAATTTGTATTCGTAATTGCCGGAAGCCAGCACATAGGGTAACTGCCATCCGTTTTCCGTTTTTTCCATGAAGAGTTCGCTGCCATTCCAGCCATTGAAATTTCCGCCAACAGCCACCTTCTTTGCATTGGAGAAACCAGTTAACCTGAAATAGAGCGTGTCGCCGATGCCCAGGAATGAGTTCTGATTGCCTTTCCCGTCGGGCCGGGTCACCTTGTTGGCAGGGTCGGTGATCCACTGCTGGTCAACAATGAATTTATAGGCATGGGTACCCTCCCTGAGATAAAGCGGCAGCATCCATGTGCCCTGGATCCTGATCATCCTCAGTTCATCGGGCTTCCAGTTGTTAAAACTTCCCGCCACAGCAATCCTTGCAGCCTTTTCGTGACCTGTTAATTCAAACCGGTAGTTATAACAGAAGAAGATGTTGTTAAAACCATCATAGGTATCGGCTTCACGGAGCTTGTTATAGGAATCGTTGGTCCATTTCCCGTCGACAATATATTTGTAGGCATACTTTCCCGGCTGAAGTTTCAGGGTGATCATCCAACCCGTATCGCAGCGCTGCATGGGCGTTTGCCGGGTGGACCAGCCGTTGAAAGATCCCGAAAGGAATACCGATTGCGACTGGCGGTGTCCGGGGAGAAAAAACCGGGTCCTTCCTCCGGATAGCTGGATAATGGTGTTTCGTGTAAGGCGGTTTACGCCATAAGGAACCGACTCCCGTTCTTTGGCCACCGAGAGGTCAACCGATTTATCATCGATGAGGAATATTTTATTGCTGGCTGTTTCTCCGGCAGCCGGCTTCCGTTGTTCCTTCGACAGTTCGACATAATGGGCATCAACCTTCCGGGTTATCCAGGTATTGTTTTTTTCCTTTATCACCGGTTTCAGGGCAAAGGCATCGGCCAGCAGGGCGCTGTCGAGGGCGTACAGGCGTGAAACCGCTGTGCGTTGTGCCTGGCTCCAGCGCTGGTCAAGGGTTAAGACAAGCCTCCCCTCTTCCAGCCGGCACACCTTTTTGATATCGAGCTGTGCCTTGCAGGTCAGCGCAATAAAAAGGAGAAAGAAGGACAATAGCGCGCCTCTGCTTATTCTCATGATTTTCCCTCCGGTTTCAGGCAAATACCTATCTCTTTTTTGATCAGGTTAATATATATCTTCCCTTTTGAAAAAAAGTCATATCCCAGCATCCCGTCGATCGGATAGCCATATTGCCTTGCCATGTCGGTAAGGCTGCACAGGATGGTCTCCATGGTGGCGATCTGACGGGTTCCCATTAAAAAATCATTCAGGGTTCCGTAAAGCACCTCGTTTTCGTCGGAGCCAACGCCGTTCAGGCTCGACCGCCGGGTAATGGTAATGGTGCTGAGGGCCTTTTTCGGGAGATCGATGCTCATTACGTTTGACTCTGCGCCGGTATCCAGGCAGAACCCCAGCATTTTCCCGCCAATGGATGCCTTCACAAACATGATATTGCCATACTCATCGATTTTCTGGGTGATATCGAATTTTATCTTCGGGAAACCGGGGTCAACGGTATTCCCGCTTTTATCCAGTTTCAGCAGCTGCAGTTCATTGTTCCGCAGGTCGATCACCATCTCCATATTCAGCAGCATGCTCATTCCGAAGAGGCCGAGGATTTTCACTCCCCTGCGGTTTTCAAGATGTCCGAGCGGGGTTACATCGGCCGCGATATTCTGGTACGAAAGGTCGGCCACCTGCAGGTGTTTCACGGTTGTCCGGCTAACCTGGCCCGTGGAGCCGGTAATGCCTCCTCCCTCTTCATTGTCGACAGGGATGCTGTTGCGGAAATAGGTTTTATTCAGGACCAGTCCGGAGGCGCCGGTATCGAGGATGAAGTTCCCGGTGACATGGTCGAGGGTTGCTTCGATTAAAAACAGGCGGCCCGCCCGTTTCAGCGGGATCGTCACGCCTACGGTATTTCCAAGGGGGTCGGTGATTGGCGTGCAGGTAAAAACCAGGGATTCAACCGTGACTTGCGACGGGTGCACACCGCCCGCCAAGGCCATGCAGGACCAGGAAAGGGCCGAAAGGCAGACCACCAGGTCCATCTTCAGTAACGAGAAAAATTCCTTGCGGCAGATCATGGAAACAGGATTCACTCTATTTGGACGCAAGTTACTAAAAAATGATTTATCGGGCTGGGGCGCTTCTCTGCGTCGGATATATTCAGGATGTTTGCCGGTGTGTTGCAACGACTAAATTTTATACCTTTGGTTACCAAAACGTATCAACATGGAACATAAGAGCGACAACACCACAAATTTTTATTTTCCACCCAAAGACATTGTCAGGAAGGCAAATGTCAGGGAATATGAAACCCTGTACCAGCAATCGATTGATGACCGGGAGGGTTTCTGGGCAGCCGAGGCCAAAAAACTGGATTGGTTTAAAAAATGGGACAAGGTGCTTGATGACAGCAACAAACCCTTTTTCAAATGGTTTGCGGGTGGCAGGATCAATATCGTTTATAATGCCCTTGACCGGCACCAGAAGAATGCCACCCGCAACAAGCTGGCGATCATCTGGGAGGGTGAACCAGGCGATGTCCGCACCTTTTCCTATCATGCCCTGAACCGGGAGGTTTCAAAGTTCGCCAATATCCTGAAGGCTATGGGCGCTAAAAAGGGCGATGTGATCACCATTTACATGCCCCAGATTCCCGAACTGGTGATTGCCATGCTGGCCTGTGCCAAGATGGGAGCGGTACACAGCGTGGTGTACGGAGGATTCAGTGTTGAAGCGCTGGCAGAGCGGATCCATGATTCGCAAAGCCGTATCCTGATCACGGCCGACGGCGGTTACCGCAGGGGAAAGACCACCCGGCTGAAGGCCATCGCCAATGAAGCCATGCAACGGTCGGCTACGATCGAGGTATGTATTACCGTTAAAAGGACCGGCGAAGAGTGCTATATGGAAAATGACCGTGACTTCTGGTATCACGACCTGATGATGATGCCCCTCGACAACAAGGAGTGTAAAACCGAGGTGATGGATTCGGAAGATCCGCTGTTCATCCTTTATACCTCGGGAACGACCGGCAAGCCAAAAGGGCTGGTTCATACCCATGGCGGATATGCTGTTTATACCGCCACAACCCATAAGTATGTGTTCGATATCAAGCCTGAAGACCGCTGGTGGTGTGCCGCCGACCCTGGATGGATCACCGGCCACAGTTATATCGTCTATGCACCCCTGATCAACGGCGCCACCATCATGATGTACGAAGGTGCTCCCAACCATCCCTACCCGAACCGGTGGTGGCAGATCGTCGAAAAGTACGGGATCAACATTCTCTATACCTCTCCCACCGCAATCCGCGGACTGATGCGTTACGGGGCATCCTGGGCCAACCGTCACGATCTCAGCTCGCTGAGACTGCTGGGCTCGGTAGGCGAACCGATCAATCCCGAGGCATGGAAGTGGTACCATGAGGTGATTGGCCGCAACAAGTGCCCGATCATGGATACCTGGTGGCAAACTGAAACCGGCGGCTTTATGATCACTCCGTTGCCGATCATGCCATTGAAGCCGGGGTCCTGCGCAAAACCCTTTTTCGGCAATGAGATCTCCATCGTGGATGACCAGGGAGTGGAAGTAAAACAAGGGGAAGAGGGTAACCTGGTCATCAAGAACCCCTGGCCGGGAATGGCCAGGACGATCCTCCACGACCCGGATCGTTATATCGAAAAATACTGGGAGAAATACCAGAAGCAGGGATGGTATCTGGCAGGCGACTCGGCCCGTCAGGATGAGGATGGTTATTACTGGGTCATCGGACGTATCGACGACGTCATCAAGGTAAGCGGTTATCGCCTGGGATCGGCTGAGATCGAGAGCGCGCTGGTAAGTCACCCGGCCGTTACCGAAGCGGCGGCCATTGCCCTGCCCGACGACCTTAGGGGCAATATCATCCACACGACCGTAATCCTGCGCGAAGGTATCGCCCCGAGCGACAAACTTGCCGAGGAGCTGAAAACGCACGTTGAAAAGGAGATCGGCCCAATCGCCCGTCCGGCCTTTGTGGTTTTTACCGATAAACTGCCAAAGACCCGTAGCGGCAAGATCATGCGGCGGGTACTCAAGGCAGCCGCACAGGGGCTCGATACCGGCGACCTGACCACACTTGAAGAATAATAACCAATGGGTTTCGTGAAATTCAGAATCCTTTCCGTCTTCGTGTTAGCGTTAACAACCCAGCTTGCCTGTGCGCAGGGAAGCTGGGTGAAAGCCGCCATTCCTGCCACACAAAACCTGCGATCGGTGTGTTTTACCGACAGTCTTTATGGGTGGGTTGCCGGCGATTCGGGAACAATCCTCCATACCGTCAACGGGGGTAACAACTGGGTTAGACAGAATACCCAGACCCTCAATGATATCGAGTATGTGTTTTTCCTCAACCGGAACCAGGGATGGGCCTCTGAATTTAACTTCACCACCAGTCCCAACGGGACGATCCTGCTGAATACCACGGATGGCGGGGCTACCTGGCACAGGCAAGCCTATCCTGTCGCCAACATCTTCATGACCTGCATCCTGTTCACCGATTCGCTTCATGGCTGGATGGGAGGCAAGCCCAACGGGATCTTCAAAACTGTCAATGGTGGTGTAAACTGGACGCAGGCAGTCATTGATACTTCAACGCTGGCATTCTTCCCAGTACTCGATATTGAATTTTACAATCAGCAAACCGGTTACGCCAGCGGCGGCATCCTGGACGTGGCGGGGGTCATCTGGAAAACGACCAACGGCGGTCTAAACTGGCAGGCCATTGACCCTTCATTTGCCCCTGCCGACGAGGTTCACAAGCTCCATCTTTTTGATGCCATGAATGTGATGGGCGCCGGCGGCGATCCAGATTTCGGATACGGGGTGGGGATGATCACCACAAACAATGGCGGGTTAAGCTGGATATATCATGAACTGTCTGTCCAGGGTAATGCCTATGACCTTGATTTCAGGAATGATACCGAGGCATGGGCCCCGCTGGGAACCAAGCGCAAGCTGATTTACAGCCTCGATGCCGGGGTGACATGGACTCCCATACCTACGCCCGACTCCACCTCCATTTACGACATGACCTTTCCCGATTCACTCCATGGCTACGCTGTGGGTAAGGAGGGCGCCTTTATAAAATATCACCCGCCCGTGGTCCCTGCCGTAGTGCCTGTTACATCTTCAATGGAGGGGTACCTTTTAAACGCGAATTATCCAAACCCTTGCCGTTCAGTTACAAACTTTACCTTCAGCATCCCAGGCACTTCCTCAGGCATTGCACCGGGAGACCGCGATTTGCTTTCACCGTTGCAGATTGTGGTGACGGATATCCTGGGCCATGAGGTGGCGACCCTTCCCTGTGCTGATAATCATCCCGGCAGTCACTCCCTGCAGTTCGACACGGGGTCCCTGGGCGCGGGGTGTTACCTGTACCGTCTCAGGGCTTCCCATCAGGGACATGATGTTACCGTTGCAGGGCCGAAACGCATGATCATCCTCAGGGAAAGCTAACATTAACCGATTTTACTCCATTTGGCCCATGAAAAGCCTGATTAAAAGAAAAAGTTTAATTCCCGTAAAGAAAGAACCTCAACACCTTCCGGGTCCCTGCCTGAATTGTGACACTTATCTTGACAGTGGGCAGTTATTCTGCCCGCAATGCGGCCAGAAAAGGATAGAACATGAAGATATGTCGTTCAGCCACCTGATCGGCGAATCCTTCCTCGATTATTTCCATTTCGATTCAAAGTTCTTCAGGACCATCTTACCGCTGATCATCAGACCCGGGTTTCTGACCCGGGAATTTATGAAGGGAAAGCGCAAATCCTATCTGGAACCCTTCAAACTTTTCCTGGTGATCAGTGTGATCTATTTCCTGCTGCTGCCACTGGGCGGCGAAACAACCGTGGAACAAACCCGCCCTGAGAAAGATGTCATTAACGTAACCCGCGGAACGATCAATAAGCAGGCCTTTTCCTATTCCATTGAGGGCATTCCTGTAACCCCTGCAGGACAGGATTCGATCAGGCATGAAATCGACAGCACCGGGATCAAACCCTTTGTCGACAAACATTATGCAAAATACGTTTGGCCTGTGCGGATGTTCCTCAGGCAGGCTATTAAAATCATGACCTATTCCAGCCAGTCGTTCAAAACGACGCTGGAGCATACCGCCTCAAAAATGATCTTTCTGCTGATACCGGTATTTGCCCTGTTGCTGAAACTTGTTTATCTGAAAAGTAAACGGCTCTATTTCGAACACCTGGTATTTTCACTGCACGTGCATGCCTTTATTTTCCTGGTGCTTACACTGGTGCTGCTGATAGAATTCATGGTACCTGTGAGGATGCTGTATATCCTTCTCCTTTTTCTCCTCTACCTCTTCTTTGCACTGAGAAACAATTACGGGGAGCGGTTCGGAAAGCGGCTGTGGAAATTATTCCTGCTGTCGATACTTTACCTGATCGTAGCCCTGCCTGTCTTCATGATCCTGCTGATCCTGGTTGCCGTTTTCCTGGTTTGACAGGTCCTCTTCAGGTTTGCCATGTTCAGAGTTTAATTCCCGCCAGCCGGCATAATTCCATCCTGGAAAGCAGCAGGTTATAATCATATTGGAGGCGGCTGAGCAGGGCATCCTGGTAGTTGGTCAGCGAAGTAAGCAGGTCAAGGTTGGTGATCACCCCATTTTTATAGCGGTCGGTCGCAAGGTCTAACGCCAGCTGGGCCTGCCGGATGAGGGTATCGGAGCTGGCCAGTTTCACCTGGTTTTTTTGAATATCATCCATCGCGTTCAGCACATCCTTGTTCAGGGTTGCTTTCTGCGTTTCCAGCGCCATACGGGAGGCATCCAGTCCGATGATGGCCAGTTTTTTCTGCATGCCGGGCCTGGAGGCGCCTATGATCGGGATGGTCACCCCCACCCCGATGGAATAGTTAAAGATTGCCGCATCAATGGTTGGCATAAAGCCATTTTTATACCCCAGCCCTGCCTGCAGGTTCATGGTTGGCAGCCGCGTGCGGTTGGCTGAAACGATGTCCCAGGCAGCCGACTTTATTTTGTCGTCAGCGATTTTCAGGTCGGGATTGTTGCGGAAGGCCATCGCAAAAACCGAATCGGTGGCCAGCTTAAAGGCCGTCTGGTTCACGATGGTGTCGCCAAGATAGGCCGTCCCGTGGTTCCCCGTCAGCATGTTGAGCATATTGTATTGCTTGTTGACCTGGGTTGTCAGATCGGTATAGAAATTTTCGGCATTGGTATATTTAACCTGCGTGGAGACCAGGTCATAGCTCAGGGCATCGCCGTTTTTCACCTTCACGCCGATCTGTTTCAGGGTTGTCTGCAGCAGGTTTATCTGCTCCTGCTGCACATGGAGGCTCCTGTTGAGAAAAATGATGGCGTAATAGATCTGGGCGACCTGGTACGACAGCTGGTGTTTGAACCCTTCCAGATTGTCTTTTGAGGTGACAAGATCGCTTTTTGCCTTATTCACCGTGGCTGCGGTCCTCAGGTCGATCAATGGCTGGGCGATGCTGACGGAGGCGTTGTAATTATCGGCCGGCAGGAATTTTATCTCTTCCGACTTTCCCGGTGCGACAGGAAAATCGATGGAGGGGGTAGGATATTGCCTGCGATAGGAAACATCGCCCCCGGCAACAGGGAGGTACCCCGCTTTCCCCAGGTCAACCTTCACCTCGTTCATCCGCACAACGGCATTCATTTCATCCACCTTCGGGTATTTCTGAAAGGACTGTTCAACCAGTTGTTTCAGCGCTGCAGGAGCTACGATGGTCTGTGCAGGAAGAAGGTAACAGAAAAGAAAAGATATGATTACAAAAAGAGTTGCTTTCATGCTGACAACAAAATTATTTGATTACTATTAACGCTTTAATCATTCGTGGTTCCTTGATCAGTGGGCCTCTCCCGCCATTTTAACATCTTCGCTGATCCTCCTGCTGCGGGTGATAAAGATCAGCGGAAAGGCGACCAGGATAAAGAGGGTGGAATAGAGAAAGGCATCGAGGTAACTCAGCATAAAGGTCTGCTTCATTACCGACAGTTCGATCAGCTGGTATGCCTGGCGCTGAAGGTTGGCTGCAACCGGCAGTTTGGCCTGCAGCCCCTGGTAAATCTGGTTATACCTTTCGGTAAACTGCAACCCTCCGCTGTAAATGTTGCTGACCAGGTCCATCCTGTGAACGGCTACGCGATGGGCAATGTAATTGTTGATGAGGGCAATGCCGAAAGAGCCGCCGAGCTGACGCATCATGTTGTTCAGCGCTACCCCCTGCGGGATGTCTTTGGGTTTCAGCCCGGCAACAGCCATGGCATTCAGGGGAACCATCAGGCATGCAAGACCGGCGCCCCTGATCATCAGGGGGAGGGCAAAAAATCCCGAAGATACGTTCAGGTCGGCCCGCGACATCAGGATCCCGAAGCCCATCAGGGTGATAAACCCTATGGTGACGAATACCTTGGGCTGGGTTCCCGCCTGGAGCATCTTCCCGATAAAGGGCATGAATACCAGCGACAGGATGGAGGCCGGGAGCAGGGTCAGCCCGGTTTCGTAAGCCGTATAGCCCAGGACACGCTGTAGCATCAGGGGGAATACAAATACCGATGTAAAAAGGATAAACCCGACGATGAAGGTCAGCAGGGTGGTTAACGACAGGTTCCAGTCCTTCAGGATCCGCAGGTTCACCACAGGCTGTTTCTGGCGCAGCTCCCACCAGATAAAAGTGGCCAGCCCGACCACCGCCACAACCGTAAGCCAGATGATCAGTTTCGAATCGTACCAGTCTTCTGTTTCGCCGCGCTCAAGCACGTACTGCAGCGCGCCGATACCGATCGTGAGCAGGAAGATCCCGGACCAGTCGATCCGGGGCTTCGCAGAGATATCGAACTCCTTCGGGATAAACCGGTAGGTAAGCAGGCTGGCCACGATGCCGAAGGGGACATTGATATAAAAGATCAGGGGCCAGGAATAGCTGTCGATGATCAGTCCGCCGAGGGTAGGGCCGATGGTGGGACCCATCACGATCCCCATGCCGAACAGTGCGGCGGCAAGGCCCCTCTGTTTACCGGGGAAGGTTTCGAACAGGATCGATTGTGAAGTGGATAGCAGTCCACCGCCGCCCAGACCCTGCACAAACCGCCAGAGCACGATCTGCCACAGGGAGGTTGACATCCCGCAGAAGACCGAGGCCACGGTAAAGATGATGATGGAGGCCATGTAATAGCGCCGGCGGCCAAAATAGGCTGCCAGGAACCCCGTCATGGGGATAATGATCACATTGGCAATGGCGTAGGAGGTGATCACCCAGGCGATATCCTCGATGGAGGCGCCCAGGTTCCCGGCCATCTGGCTCAGGGCCACATTGACGATGGAGGTGTCGATCAGCTCCATGATGGCGGCCGAAATGGTCGTCAGGGCGATGATGACCTTCGCGATTCTCGTTAGGGGTGTCATGGCTGCGATCAGATTGGAACTGAGACAACGACACTGATCCCGGCCCTGAGAATGTCTTTATATTTTTCCGCATCGATGATCTCGATCCGCACCGGAACCCGCTGGGTGACCTTGATAAAGTTTCCCGTTGCATTGTCGGGAGGCAGCAGCGAAAACCTCGCCCCGGTGGCTTCCGACATGGAGACCACCCTGCCCTTGACCTCCCTGCCGGAGAAGCCGTCAATCCTGATATCGACCAGCTGACCTGCATGGATGTTTTTCAGCTGGTTTTCCTTGAAGTTGGCAACAACCCATTGGCTCTGCCGGTTCACGATGGTGAACAGCGGGGCCCCCGACTGGATGAACTGCCCCTCGTCGACGTTGCGTTTACCCAGTTTTCCTTCGGCGATGGCATAGATCCTGCAGTAGGATAGTTTCAGCTTCTGCTGGTCGATACGCGCCTTTTTAATGTCGGCCTGCGATTGGGCCTTGCCAACCAGCGACCGCATGACCTCCAGACGGGTTTCAGCTACTCTTACATCCATCTGGCTGGTTTCAAGCTGCTTGGAAGTGACATCGGCTGTCGACTGGCTGTCGTCGAGCTGCCGTTGGGTGATGGCATTTCCATCAAACAGCCGTTTGTCGCGGTTCAGGTCGTTGATGGCCTTGGTCTGGCGCAGCCTGATCACCTCCAGGTTCCCCTTCGAATAGGTCAGCGATGCCTCCGCGTTGGTCAGCGATGCCTTTGCATTTTCAATATCCGAAAGTGACTGGTTAAAATCGGCCTGCATCTCCTGCAGCTGAAGTACCAGTTCTGACGAGTCAACCACCATCAGCAGCTGGCCAAGGGTTACATTCGAATAATCATCCACATATATTTTGTCCACATAACCCGAAACCCTGGAAAGGATCGGGACCAATCTCATTTCGACCTGGGCATTGTCGGTTTCTTCATGATGGAAGGCATACCAGACCTCTTTTCCAAGATATATAACAGCTACCAGTACAACGGTGAGTATGATGATGCGGGGTAATATTTTTTTTCCTCTTTTCGGTTCAGTTGCAGATTCAGTGTCCATGTAAATACTTTTTTATATTTTTGCAAAAGTAAACCAAGTTGACGAAATATCGACAATCAGGTTGACTATATTTTCAAAAAAATTACAATGCTTTCAAAATCAGTCAGGAAAACAATTCTGGAAAATTGTCTCTCGAAGGAGGATAGTTTTGGGCGCCAGATCTATCTATTATACCGTTACACGGTGATCTGGGATGATACCCTCTGGCCCAAAATCGGTACGTTGCCTCTTGGTCCGAGTCATATTCACCTGTTGTTTACCATTGGACTCGATGGTGTGTCGAACAGTGAAATGGCCCGCAGGGCGATTGTTTCAAAACAGGCCATGAGCAAGCTGGTCAAGGAGATGCTGCATTATGAACTGATCGTTATCGACCCCAACGAGCACGACAGCCGCTGCAACATCATCACCCTGACCGACAAGGGGGGACAGGTGCTGTTGAAAATATGGGAGGCCAACAAGATGCTCAGGGCTGAATTTGAAAACAGGTTAGGAAAGGCGAAGGCCAAAAAACTCCTTTCGCTGATGGCTGAACTTGTTGAATCGCTTGATGCAAGCCGGTCTGCTTCTATTGTTGTTCCGGAAGGGGCTCTTCCCGTTGGAAGGACCGGAACTGTTACTTCCCGTCTGTCTCCCCCATCATCCGGGCATTAAAGGCATCTTCACCTGTTTTTTCGATATTGGCGATCATCTGCCTTGTGACAGATACGATATAGCTTTTCTGTTTGGCAAAATGGATGAACATTGCGGCAAGGTTAACGGCCGGTTCAATCCCTTTCGAATTCCTGAAAAGTACTGTGAAGAACATTTTCCAGTATAGCCAGCCGGTATCGCCGGAAAAGCCTGCGGTTTTGCAAACCCTTAAAAAGGAGCGCATATAGGAGAGCCATGTCTTAAAATCAGGTTTGTGCCTGTAGGCAGTCCTGATATGAAGCCCTGTATAAATCACCCTTTTGTAGTAGTTCGATGGCTTAAAGATGGCTTCAATCACCTCGATATAGCCTGCCAGCATATCGACCCTCGGGCGGAGGGTAAGAAAGTTCAGCCCGCTGGTCATCTGGTCGATATCTCCTGAAGAGAGCGACTTTGAGGTAAGGTGAAACAACCTTTTTTCCTCCTCAAGCCTTCGGGTGAGCTGCGTGTTCGGAAGTGCATACAACAGTCCGATCATGGCCATGCAGATGCCCGAGTCCTGGATGGAGGTGATCATCTGTTGGGCAATATGCGGCCGGTCGCTGTCAAAACCCATGATATATCCGCCATTACTTACCATACCGTAGGAAAGGATCTTGCGCACCGCCTCTGTGATGGGTTTGTTGATATTCTGATTTTTCTTGCTGAGCAGGAGCGTGTCGTTGTCGGGGGTTTCGATACCCAGGAATACATACCTGAAATCGGCATCTCTCATCAGTTGCAGCAGTTCATCGTCATCGGCAAGATTCACGGATGCTTCGGTGGTAAAGTAAAAGGGGTAGTTGCGGGCTTTGGTCCAGGCGATTATATCATGCAGTAACTCTTTAACTTTCTTTTTATTCCCTATGAAGTTATCATCCACCATATCGATATGCCCCCGGTAACCAAGGTCATACAGCGACTGCATCTCCCTGATTACCTGTTCATTTGTCTTAAACCTGGGGGTGCGGCCATATAATTCAATGACATCGCAAAACTCGCAGTTGAAGGGGCATCCGCGGATAAACTGCAGGCCGATCATGATATAATCGTCGAAACGGATGAGATCATACCTTGGCACAACGGCCGTTTGCATATCGGCTTTTTCGAGGGAACTGTACCTGCCCGAGGTGATATGCTGCCGGAGATCACTGATAAAAAGGGGGATGGTGACCTCTCCCTCTCCCAGTACCAGGAAATCGGCATTTTTATACAGTTCGGGTTGAGAAGTTGGATCGGGGCCGCCGACAACCACCACGCAGTTCATCCTGTGTGCCCTTTCGATAAGGCCGAGCATGCTGTATTGCTGGGGCAGCATACCACCGATGCATACCAGGTCGGCCCTGCGAAGATCCTCATCCTGTAAGGGTTCCACATTCTCATCGACCAGCCTGAATTCCCAGTGCTGAGGCAACAGGGCGGCAACGGTCAGCAACCCAAGCGGGGCGGCAGGATATTTTTTCCCGACGATTTTGCAAACATCCTGGTAGTTCCAGAAGCTATAGTCGGAAAACTTGGTCTGAACAAGCAAACACTTGGTTACGCCACTGTATAAATCTTTCATAAAACATATTTCCGTGCAGATTTTGCACCTTTAGTTTTGTCCAAAGGCTTTTTTCAGCAAATCGGTGGTGCGGGCGGCAGGGTTCTGGCGAATCTTCACCTCCTCCCTGGCGATCATGGTAAACAGCCCTTTTATTGCCTGGTCTGTGGTATAGGAGACAAGATCAGGGTTTTGCTTTTTGACAAAGGGGATCTTGTTATATACATTGATCAGTTCGGTCCAGTATTTCGTTGCATTGACCCTGTCGAGCGAGGATTTTATCCCCGGGGTGAAGCTGGTTTTAAGTTCCGGGGTCGTGGTATTGGAAAGGTACTGGGTTGCAGCATTATCTTTGCCCTTTATGATCTGAATGGCATCGGTTACTGTCATTTTTTTCACCGCCCCGACAAAGATGGGTTCAGCGCTCTTAGCGGCATCTTCGGCAGCACGATTTAGCGACAGAACGGCCTCATCTACCTGTTTACCCATCCCTATAGACCTCAGTTTCATTTCGATTTCATGGGCTGACTCAGGGAAGGGGATCTTGATCTCAGGGTTCCCGAAATAGCCATCCGTCCTGGAAACCAGGGCAACACCCTGCCCGGTTCCCTTTACCAGGGCCTCTTTGATTGCATCAGCGGCATCCTTTTCGGTCAGCCCTTTACCCTGGCCGGCCAGTTTCATCACCTGGTCGGAAATCTGGGCATGCGAGCCAAAGGATAAAACAGCAGTGAACAGCGTAACGGCAAGCAGGTGTTTTATGATCATGACACGGTTTTTAATTAATGATTCAGAGAGATAACGCCCGGAATCGATAAATGTTTTGTGAGATGTGCCGGGATTACGTTTCATGGCACTTCAGAAACAATGTATATTTTATGGAATTCAATAGGTTACATGTGGTTTATTTTCTTTGCTCATCAGCAGGTTCCGGAACCTGATTCTGAAGGAGGTTCCCTGTTTTCTGTCAATCTCGACACTCCCTTCCAGTTGTTCCACGAGCAAACCTACGATATACAAACCGAGCGATTTTTCAGAATTCAGCGTTGAGGAGGGAGGAAGTCCGATGCCATTGTCCCCGACGACCAGCAGGCACTTATCCCCTTCGGCCTTCTCAAGCAGGATGGTGATTATTCCTTCTGCATTGCCGGGGAAGGCATATTTAAACGCATTGGTAAGCAGCTCATTGACAATGAGACCGATGGGCAGTGCCGCCTCAATACTTACGTCGATGGCCTCGAGATGGGTCTCCAGTTTCACGCGATGACCGCTGAAGGTAGTTAGGATCATAAAGGAGAGGGACTCGATGTATGCTGCCAGCCGCATCCGGTCGAGGTTTTCCGAGCGGTAAAGGTGTTCGTGGATGAGCGCCATCGACCGGATCCTGGTTTGAATATCAATGATCATCCGGGTAATCTCCTCATTGGAGGTATTGCGGAGCTGAAAATTAAGCAGGCTGATGACGATGGCTAGATTATTTTTAACGCGGTGATGGATCTCTCTGAGAAGCACCTCTTTCTGGTCGGCATTGCGGCGTTTGAGTTCCTCGTTCTCTTTTTCCTTCGACCTGTCGCGGATGACAAGAATCACTTTGTCGGTTTTATTGTCTTTCAGGATCGGAACAGCCGTAATCTCCACATGGAGTGTCTTTCCGTTCATGATAAAATCCTGTTCCCCGACTGAACCGAGTCCTGAGTTGAACACCCGTTCGGTTTCTTCAATCGTTTGACGGCTGATAAAGGGAAAGCACTCCATGATTTTCTGACCAATGCAGTCGTTAAGGAATCCATGACGGGCAAGTTCCGATTTCAGGGCTGCGTTGAACATCACGATCTTATATTGTTTGTCGACAACATAAATCCAGTCTGGCAACGAATCAAGGGTGTCGCGGTATTCGATTTCGGAGCGGCGGAGGGCCTCTTCGGTTTGTTTGCGGTGGGTGATGTCAACAAAATCGACGGAAATAGCATCGGGGCCTGTTCTGAAAACATGGACGCTGTAAAATCCGCAGAACCGTTCATCGGCGTACTCAATTTCAAAGGTTTGCGGACCAAGTTCGCTTTTAGCCACCTTCCGGTACATTTCCGGAATTTCAGTTTGACAAAGGTTGGGGAAGGCTTCGGTGATGGGTTTCCCCAGCAATGACTCGTGGGGAATCCCGATAATCTGGTTTGCCGCCGGGTTGGCTCCGGTAAGAATCAGCCTGTCGTCTGCATCAAGATGATAAAAATACATGGCTGTAGGGGAGGATTCGACCACACTTCTGAATTTTTCCTCCGATTGCCTGAGCGCCTCCTCGGCCCTGGTCCGTTCTGTTATTTCACGCACGATAGCCCACATCCCCTCCTTTTCACCAGCGGCATTTCTGATCAGGAAGGTGCGGATTTCCACGGGAAAGACAGTACTGTCTTTTTTCCTGTACTCTTTCTGATACACCAGTGAATGACCATTGACCAGGATTTGTTCATCAACGATCCGTTGTTCGTAATCATGCCATTTTTCAGGAGTCAGATCACGGTATGTCAGACTGGTAAGTTCTTCTGCCGAATAACCGACCATCTGCTGGTAGGCGTCATTGCTTTCAAGAATAACACCGTCCATATCGGTCAGTACGTACCCATCCATCATGCTCATATGAAGGTTCCGGTACTTCCGTTCCGATTCAGAAATCGCCTTTTCGGCAGCCCTTCGTTCGGTGATATCCCTGAAGAATGACTGGTAGGTGCCATTGGGCATCGCTTTGGAGGTCATCTCCACCAGGATGTTCCCGCCATCTTTACTATGGAGCACCCTTTCAGTTTTAATGGTTTGCCCGTTTAAAAGCAGGTCATAGCGCAGCGGTTTATCAACGAGGTTTTCGGGCAGGAAAAGTTCCCTCATGTTTTTATTCAACAGTTCCTGCCTGCTGTAACCTGTCATTTCAACGGCCTTATCATTGATCGTGATGAAGTTGCCATTGCTGTCGCCCTGGAAAAAGGCATCAACGGCCAGTTCGAGGAGCATCCTGTATTTTTCCTCGCTTTGGGTAAGGGCATCTTCGGTAAGTTTTTTTTCGGAAATATCAATGATCGCAACCTTGCAAAGGGGTTCCCCATGGTTAACGAATGCTTCCGTACGGATGAACACGCCGTTGCCGGCCCCTGTCATGGAGAATTCCCTGACGATCTTCCTGTCGGAGAGAAAGGCCTCCGCCAAAACATTGATGAAGGTCTGACGGTCATCCTTATCAAGAAATGACTGGAACGGTCTGCCTGTAATTTTTGCATCATCAATATTCAGGATACGGCAAACCGACTGGTTGAACAGGAGGATGTTCCCGGCCTGATCAACCATGATATAGCCAAACGGGGCGTGATCAAAAAGATCCTTATATTGTTTGAGGAGATCGTTTTCAGAGGGCTTGCCCCGTTCATGTGGTCCGCCTGAAAGGTCCGGCAATAACTTATTTTCCATGCGTTTGTTAATGATTGTCCAAGTGTAAACCACAAGAGACAAATTCCATTCCGTTCAAAAGTATAGAATATTTTTATCTTAAGCCAATTTGTCGCGGAAATTTGTCACAGAATCAGTTATATATTTTTCAGCTGATTACCCGCTATGTTTTGGTGGTGAACAGGTTGCCGTTTCAGAAAGGTTTTGCTGGCTGATCAGTCGTCGTGACCTACCATTTTTGACAGGGCCACTTCTAAAATTATTTATAATTTTGATGATTAATCTGGTGTAAACCAACTTTTATCAAAGCAAAGACCCGCATTTCACCCGGTTGTTCGTTTTCCCGGCGGCACTGCGCGGAACTTTCTTTTCAGGTTTGGTATTATTACCGGGAAACTGTGAACCTTGTTAATTCATTCGATTTAGTGGCCAGCCAGCGGTTTTATATAAAGAATCTTTATCCTGTTGTATCAGCTATCCTTATGGTATTACCGGTGTTCAACAGCGCTGGTCTCTGTTCCCTGCCACATCCTGTTTCACCCGCTGCAATTATTTTATCCATACCTGATCCTGATCGGGAGGATTCCATCCTACAGTTCAACCAGGTTGGTTCTTTCGGGTTACATGTCAACGGTATCCGTGCTGCCATCAGGACAAACTCCACAGGTTTCATCACCAGTTACAGTTACCGGAATTTCGATGGTTACCGGGCGCACAACAACGATTATTCGCATAATTTCGACCTCGACTTTGAAACAGCACCGGCAGCCCATTCCAACCTGCGTTTGGCGCTGCATTACCTGAGCGGGGTTCAGAAACGGCCGGGTTCGCTTACCAGGAGCGAGTTTGACAGCGTTCCCTTTCACGCAGATCCCCGCGCGGTGAGCCGCGACGAGAAAAGGATAACCCAGAAGGGACAGCTTGATCTCGGCTATGACCTGAAATTCGGGAGGTCGCTTAACCAGAAAATCGCGATTTCGGGAAACGGGCAGATTGAGTATTTTGAGCGTTCCACCAAAGAGTTCAAGATTACGACCCGTTACATCATGGGGTTAAAGGCAAACTATGTATATACCTTTCACCTCTGGAACAGGAGCAGCGAATTTACGGCTGGCTGGGAACTGTTCCACCAGCCTGAACGGAAAGAAGAGTACGAGAATTACAGCGGGCAGCAAAGCGACCAGTTAGAGCAGATAGAGGTTGAAAATACCACCATTGCCTCCTGTTACCTCTCCGAAAATTTCGAAGTGGCACCTAAAAAATTGTTTCTCCTGCTAACGGGGAGGTATGATAACGTGATTTACAGGGTTGCGGAGCAGACGGGCCCTTCGCGTTCAGACAAGAAAAATTACAATGCCCTTTCACCTGAGATTTCACTGAATTACAAGGTATTCCGGTCCATCACCCTTTTCACCTCATGGGAGATGGATTTTAAAAATCCCACAGATAAGGAACTTGAAAGCCCCGACCCCGGCTTTCTTTATAACCAGGCACTGGACCCGCAGGTAACCCGGACCCTGAAAGCAGGTGTCAGGGGCTCCCTGACCAGAAGGGGCTCTGCCCGGTTTTTCACCTCCCTTCGCTATGACGCCCTTCTTTACTGGAGCAGGATCAGTAATGAAATTGTAAGATACGAGATTTTCGGGGATGAATATTACCGGAATGCTGCGCAGACGAACCGTTTGGGGGTGAAGCTCCATGGCAGGGTCGAGATTATCAGGGATCTGACTTTCTCGCTCGCATATACCTATTCGCACAACGTCTATTCGGCCTATACCGCAATGTCGTGGGAAGAGACATCGCCCGGTAATATCACCACGGTCAGCAGGGACTTTACGGGGAATACGGAGCCTGCAATTCCACGGCATAATCTTAACCTTACATTGGGATACGAGCTTCCCGTAGGGAAAAAATGCGGTATCTTTGCCCGGCTGAACTATCATAAATCCTCCGGTTTCTGGATGGATGATGCAAACAGTGAAAAGAGCGGCGCCTATGATCTGGTTAACACCCTGTTGGGCGTTAACATCAAATCGGGGCATCTCTTTTTGACAGTCTCTGGCGGGGTGAATAATCTTTTTGACAGGATCTATGTCGTTAATGCCAATATAAATTCTGCCAACAGGAGGTTTTATGATGCCGGCAGCCCAAGAGATTTTACAGGGTCGGTTAACCTGGGATACACTTTTTAATGACTGCTTCATGAGGGCCTGTTGCCACATCTGACAGTTAAAACAGCATAAAGATGAGAAAAACAAACCTGTTATTATTTTTCCTGGTGATGGCGGCGGAGGTGCTGGCACAAAGGGGCGCCGATTCCGATGCTCCGTTGGTGGCAGGCCATAATTACAGGATTTACCCAAGTAATGTTGACCAGACAGAGGTTTTCCTGGTAAAAAGCCCCCTCGACCAGAACATTCTTTTTGCCGCCTGCAACACCATCACCTTTGTGCCTTTTTTTATCAGCGAAGGCATCTTTTCGACTACCAACGGCGGCCTCACCTGGCAGGGTAACGATACCTGCACCGGCGACCCGGTAGGGTTTCACGGCGGCGATCCGGGAATTGCCATTGACAAGAACGGCACCTTTATCCTGACCCGTATGGGACGCTCCCCCTATGTCGGGCTGTATGCCCACTATTCAAACGACCACGGCCATACCTGGTCGGCCCAGAAGGCCATCTCAAACGACGACCTGGAGCGTGCAGCCCTTGCCACGGATGCCGGTCCGGCCAGTTCCCATTACGGAAGGACCTATGCAACCTGGGTTAAATTCGCATCGCCCTTCCCGCTTATGTTTGCCTATACCGATAATCCGGCGCAAAGCTGGAGTACGCCGAAGCCGGTGAACAACCCCTCTAACAGGAGCGCGGGCGGCGACCTTGCTATTGGCCCCAATGGCGAGGTGTATGCCTGCTGGGCAGGCGTGACCGACGTTTCCCCCTTTAAAGAGATCCTGGTTGGCTTTGGATCGTCGGTAAACGGGGGCGCCAGCTGGCAGGTCACCGAAAATGCCTTTGCCGTGAACGGGATCACCGGGATACTGGCCAACAAAAACAATATCCGCGTGAACGGACTTCCCAGCATCGCGGCCGACACCACGCACGGGGCGCGCAGGGGGTGGCTCTACATCGTCACAGGTCAGAAAAACCTTGCCCCTGCCGGAAGCGATCCCGACATCATCCTCTACCGGTCGACGGATGGGGGAACCACCTGGTCGGCAGGCATCCGGGTCAACCAGGATGCGCTGAACAACGGCAAAACCCAGTATTTCCCGAACATCCATATCGACAAAACCGGGGCGGTCAACGTAATCTTTTATGATGACCGGAATACCACCAATGATTCAACTGGTGTTTTTCTGGCCCGGTCGACAGATGGCGGTACGACCTGGAAGGAATATGAGATCAGCGACCACCACTTTGCCCCTGCCCCCATTGGCGGACTGGGACAGGGATACCAGGGCGATATCATCGACATCACTTCGACCGATTCGACCATTCACACCGTCTGGATGGATAACTCCACGGGGGTTTACCAAATCTGGAGCGCACCGATCCGTTTTTCGGCGCTGGAAGCGACCGGCCGGCAGAAAAACCCGGTACAGCCCGGATTAAGGCAGAACTTCCCGAACCCCTTCACCTCCGCGACGAAAATCGGATTCCAGACCACCGCAAGCGGATTTGTCTCCATTAAAATTTTCGATGTGATGGGTGCCGAAATCGCCGAGCTGGTCAGGGAAAACCTGCCTCCCGGCTATCATGAAGCTGAATTTGTCGCCGCCGATCCGGCATACCATCCTGCCTTGCAGAGCGGAGTATACCTATACCGGCTGCAGTTAAACGACAGGGTTGAAACCAGGAAGATGGTCTTCCTGAAATAGAACCGCTGTGATCAGGTGACCCGAACAATTGTCCTGAAAATTTGAAAATCAGTTAGTAAACATTATAAATCAGTCATTTACAACATTAAACTTTATGAGAAAACATCTGAACATCATCATCTCACTGCTGCTGGGATTATTTATGCTGAACCATGGGTATTCGCAGAAGGCCGGCGATTTCAAAGTAACGGCAAACGGCTTACGTTATAAATTGTACAAAATTGGTAAGGATACCGCCAAGCCCGGTCTTGGCGATTGGGTGTCCCTTCAAATGCGTTATTCGACGATTATAAAAGGCAAGGATACGCTGCTGTTCGACAGCAAAACACAGTTAAAAGGAGCGCCTGTGAGGTTCCAGCTTCCCCCCTCCGATTTCAGGGGCGACCTGTATGAAGGTATCAGGACGCTCTCTGCCGGCGACAGCGCCCTCTTTGTCATCAATGCCGATTCGCTGTTCCTAAGGACCTTCAGGATGGAGAAACGGCCTGCTGTGATTGACAACAATGCCGATATCTTTTTCTTTGTGCACCTGCTTTCCTTTGACAATCCGGAAGCATTGATCAACGGCGAACTGACCGCACTGCAGAAGTTTATTGCCGATAATAAAATATCGGAGACTCCTACAGCTTCCGGTATCTACATCATCAACACCCAAAAAGGCGATGGAATCAGGATGGATACGGGATGCATCGTAAAACTCCAGATGAAGGTATCGCTGATCGACGGCAAGCAGATCTTTTCCTCCTATGATCGTCCGGAACCGTTGAAATATACCTGCGGGAACAAATTTGACACCCCCGGACTTGAAGAGGCTCTTGTAAAAATGAAGAAGGGTGAGAAATCGAGGGTGATCGTTCCTTCGAAGATGGGATTCGGCGACAAAGGACGCGGCGTAATCATCCCCCCCTATACGACGATCGTTTATGATGTTGAAATCGTCGACATCCTGTCAAAAGCAGAAAGCGATGCTGAACGTGCTGCAGCCAAACCGCAGGAACCAAAAATGAATGATCAGAAAAGTGAAACCGCTAAAAATGATGAAGCTATGTTATTGGAAAACTATTTAAAAGACAACAAAATTACCGTAAAGCCTAATGCCTCGGGCCTTTATTACATTGAGAAGACCGCTGGTACCGGTGCGCAGGCTGTTGCCGGGAAAAAGGTGAAGGTTCATTATACCGGAACATTACTGAACGGGAAAAAGTTCGACTCTTCAGTCGACCGGAACGAGCCCTTCGAGTTTGATCTTGGCGTTGGCCAGGTGATCAAGGGATGGGACGAAGGGATTGCCATGATGAAAGTGGGAGGAAAAGCCACCCTGATCATCCCCTCTTCCATCGCTTACGGTTCAAGGGATATGGGGGTGATTGCTCCCTTTTCAACCCTTGTTTTTGATGTGGAGCTGATCGAAGTAAAATAGCGCCGGGAATCTGCTGCTGTT